>NZ_AUEY01000004.1 GCF_000426225.1 Desulforegula conservatrix Mb1Pa | reverse complement strand
ACGCCTGATGGTGACACTTGTGGCATTGGTACAGATCTCTTGATTTGAGCTCGCAAAATTTCGAACCGCCGCAATTCGGACAACTAAAACCATGCGGCCATCTAAGTCTGAATAATGAGTCTTGGCACTTATCTTCGGTCCCATATTCGGACAGGAATTCGTGAATACTCTTTCCTTTTTGAAATTGGATCATATTTTTTGCCATGCTACACCTCCATCATATCTGGATAATCTTTCACATGCCTTAAGATAAGCATGGCGGAGTAAAAATGGTAATCAAAAAATTTAATATTGCTGGCCCCGCAAAAAGTCAGATTCCCTTCATTCCGGCGGGGGCTGTCCTTGTAAAAACCGGGAGCCGGAATCCAGAAGTAACTGAAATGCAAAGATGCCGGATCAAGTCCTACATAACGCCGATGCCTTTTGGTGACTTGTGGCTTTGTCAATATTGAAAAATCTAAGTAATGATCTCCATGTGTTCCGATTGACTGCCCTGCTTTTGTTGTTATCTTAGAGTAAACAAGGCGCAGCAGACATGGAGGTGGCTTATGTATACAAACGAACAGGTTTGTCAGAAAATAAGAGAAGTTTTTCCAAATATTGGCGAATGCGGTAAAGACCTGGATGTCCACTATGTAAAGGAACTTAAAGCCTGGGAAATTGACTTTGAAAGAAACGGGCATCATGTGAGGACTTTTCTTGATCCTGATGATGCGGAAAGATGTCTTGATAAAAATGAGTGCATAGGACTTGGCTTTCAGGTTGGCCAGTTTTAGGTTCATTTGAAATAATTAGAATTAAACATGATAATAACCGCACCCTCTAAGGTTTATGAGAACCAATCTGGGCGCGGTTTTTTTATGCCGCTGATGTTGATTTTTTTGTTTGCAGTCGGTCTCTCATAAATAAATTATTTTGCATTAATTCTTTTTGAGGTCTTTTTAATATAAGGAAAAGTCATGAAAGCAAACAGGCTCATAAATCAAAAAAGTCCTTATCTGCAACAGCACGCAACTAATCCCGTTGATTGGTATCCCTGGGGCGAAGAGGCCTTTAATAAGGCTCGTGGGGAAAATAAGCCTGTTTTTCTTTCCATCGGCTATTCCGCATGCCACTGGTGCCATGTAATGGAACATGAGAGTTTTGATGATGAAGCAACGTCAGAAATACTGAATAAGGTCTTTGTCTGTATAAAGGTGGACAGGGAAGAGCATCCTGCAGTTGATGAAATGTTTATGACCGCCTGTAATATGATTTCCGGAAGCGGGGGCTGGCCCCTTTCAATTTTTTTGACACCTGACATGCTTCCTTTTTTTGCCGCAACATATATTCCAAGGGAGTCTGCGTTTGGCAGGACAGGCCTCAAGGAAATTGCAGGCCGGGTTCATAATCTTTGGAGTACAAACAGAAAAGCTGTTCTTGAGTCCGCTTATTCTGTCAGGGAAGCCCTTGCAAATTTTTACAGGATTTATCAAAGAGATCCTTTAAGTCCCGAAGATTTTTTTCAGGCAGATAAAAAATTCAAATCAAGATATGACAGAGAAAATGGCGGTTTTATGCCGCATCCAAAATTTCCCATGCCACACACTCTAATTTATCTGATGAGAAGATCCAGACTGACGGGAGAAAATGAACTTCTTGAGATGGCAACAAATACTCTCAGAAAAATGCGCTTTGGAGGTATATGGGATCACGTGGGGTTAGGATTTCATAGATATTCCACTGATACAAAATGGTTTTTGCCGCATTTTGAAAAGATGCTGTATGATCAGGCCTTAAGCGCATGCGCCTATCTTGAGGCCTATGATATTACAAAGGATAGATTCTTTTTAAAAACTGCCTGTGAAATACTTGATTATGTTCTGACTGACCTGACTTCTCCTGACGGAGGATTTTACTCTGCCCAGGACGCTGACAGTGAGGGCGAAGAGGGATTGTTTTATACATGGGAGTATAAGGAGCTTGAAAAGATTCTGGATGATAAGGATCTGATATTTCTTGAAACCTGGTTTGGGGTTTCTGCTCGTGGAAACTATAAGGATGAGGCTACAGGGAAAAATGCAGGAAGAAATATTCTGGCCATAAGTAGTTCAGAAAACGAGTCAGAAGTCTTTTTACCCGGATTTGATTCAATTAGAAAAATTTTATACGAGGCGAGGCAAAAAAGAACCATGCCTCTGCTCGATAAAAAAATACTTGTCTCATGGAATGGTCTTGCGATAATGGCCTTTGCGCTTGGATTCAGACATACAGGCAATCAGGTTTATATCGATGCCGCAGAAAAAGCTGCGGGCTTTATTAAAAATAGCATGAGGGCTTGTGACGGTCGGCTTTTCCGTGGAGGAATGGAAATCTATGATTTGATCCCTCCTGTTTCCCAGGATTATTCTCATTTGATTACCGGGCTTCTTCATCTTGCAGATGTTTCGGAAAAAAACGAATATGTTAAATGGGCTTCAGAATTACAGGAAATAATGATTGCCGATTTTTTTGATTCAGACTCCGGGGTTTTCAGGATGGCAGATAAAAAAGGGGTTTTGTGCGTGAATCCTTTTGACATGAATGATTCTGCGATACCTTCCTCAAATTCCGCAGCATTTTATAATTTGAGGGTGCTTTCAGATAAGGTGGGCCGGCCTGACTGGAAAAAAATATCTGAAAGACTTGAAAAAAATATTGCAGGCAGTGCCATAAAATGGCCTGATGGCTTCAGCTGGTTCTTTGCTTGTCATGAAAGTTTGACAAAGTCTTAAACAGTCCGGTTTCAGCTTAAACTACATCCGGATCAAGTTCGGCATGATGCCGTTGCCTTTTTTTAGTTTTTGCGAGTCCATAAATTTGAATTGATGATGCGCAAGGAATGCCCCTTCAAATACGATTATGTGTAGCGGGCTTGATAGCGCTTTTTTGGTGATTTTGAAATCGGCTGTCAAATGGATTTTAAGATTTTATACGAAGATGAAAATTATATAGGAATTTATAAGCCAAACAGTATTCCTGTACACCGCAGTTCCTTTCACAGGACAGGCCTTTTTTTGCTCCAGGAGCTAAGAAACCAGACAGGGAAAAAACTATATCCTGTTCACAGGCTCGATCAGGCCGCATCCGGCGTGATGATGTTTGCTTTTTCTCCCGTAGCTGCCTCAGGTTTTTGCTCTCTTCTCAAGGAAAGATCTGTTAAAAAAAAGTACTTCATAATGGTAAGGGGATTTGTTCCTGAATCAGGCGTAATTGACAGTCCCTTATCAGATTCGTCTGGCAGGCAGAAAGATGCGGTTACATATTTCAAGAGAATTGCGACAAAAGAGATTGATATTCCCACAGGGCGGTACAGTACTTCAAGATATTCCCTTGTGGATGTAAATATTGGTACGGGACGTAGGCATCAGATAAGACGGCATTTTTCAAGAATATCCCATCCTGTCATTGGGGATTCGACCCATGGTGATATTCGTCACAATAACAGGGTTTTTGATCTTTCAGGATTAAGAAGACTGATGCTGTTTTCATGGCTTTGCTTTTTCAAGTGTCCTGTTTCCGGGAAAGATATCAAGGTCATTTCAAAACCTGATGACGATATTATGGGTTTTTATTCTGTTCTTGGTTGGGATGTTGCTCTAAAAGTGGCTATGGAAGCTTATGATTAGAATTCTTCTTAAAGCCGATTTGTTGCTTCAGGACTGGCCACGATTTTTGCTGAAGAAATGCAATTGTCTGATCTTAACGGTCAATTATTTTGAATTCTTGGGATGTTGTTATTCTTTATCAAGATGTCTTTGAGGTTAGAATTTTAAAATCTAAGTATAATAGCTCTTTTTGATGTTCTTATGCAAGATAAATATTTGTTTTTAAACAAATATATTAAACTTTTACTATCTTTTGCGTTGCACTAAGGTGTTCTCCCGATCATCCCGGGTATCAGGTCGGGTGAAAATCCTGTCCCCCCATAAAATGAATCCCCAGACCTATGGACAACAATCCGTCCGGTAAGATACATTACTTCATAAAGATTGTATGACTTCAGAAGACTTCGCCTTCCCCAAAACCAAAAAAACAGGAGTGTTTAAAATGGAAAAAAATTACCGCATTTATTCAGATTCAGACGCCCCTTCAAAAAACAGCAAAAGTGAAAAAAAAGAAGTAATGGAAGCAGTTGATCATTCGCATAATAATTCAGGCTATCATATGGCAGGCACCAAAGATGCCATGACTTCTAACAAAGCTTATTCAATGTATTGATTCTTTTCATCCGAATGACATATCAGCGTTAATCTACTTTAGCGCAATGCAGCCACAGCATAAAAATGTTATTTGGAATATGGAACAGAGCAAATCTTTCCTGACTTGTTTTATGATCTGATCTCTCTATTTATCCCCTTGGTCCCTGCTGTTTTGTTATAACGGCAGGGATTTCTTTTTTTTATTTTTTTCAAAAAGTATAATTTCTAAAGAATTCAGTATATTTGTATCCAGGCGTCAGGGCTTGACCTATGGCACACCTTGAGTTATATTGCACGATTCCTGAACAGGGGCGTCTTGCAGTATGATTTTTTTGGGGGCTGCATTGGCAATCGGGATAATTGATGTCGTAATCCGCACCCAGGGGGTGGATTAAGGTTTTTTAGAAAGGGAGCATACTACCATGGACGAAACCGCCAAGCTCATTATTGACGGGGTATCTTATGACCTGCCTGTGCTTACCGGTACAGAAGGTGACAAGGCCATTGATATCAGAAAGCTTCTCAGCTCAACCGGATATATCACCTATGATCCGGGCTTCGGTAATACAGGAAGCTGTGCAAGTTCCATTACATATATGGATGGTGAGCGCGGAATTTTAAGATACAGAGGGATTCCTGTCGAGCAGCTGGCTGAATACGCAACATTTGTGGAAATTGCGTATCTTCTTATAAATGGGCATTTGCCAACCCAGGATGAGCTTAACAGAACTCGAATGATTCTGAATGATACGTCCATGATTCATGAGTCCATGCATGTTTTTTTTCAGGCCTTTCCAAGGGGTTCGCACCCGATGAATATTCTTTCATCAATGGTTAATGCCCTAAGAGGATTTTATCCTGAACTTTATGATCATGATGATCCTGCTAACCCTGAGTACACATATTTGAGTCTTGTTTCAAAAGTCAGGACTCTTGCGGCCATGTCCTACAAGATTTCAAAAGGCGACAAGGTTATTTATCCTAGACATGATCTTTCATATTGCGCCAATTTTTTAAATATGATGTTCGACAGCCCTGTAAAGCCTTATATAATTGATGAAGATATCGTAAAGGCGCTCAACGTATTCTGGATTCTTCATGCTGATCATGAACAGAACTGTTCCACCGCAGCTGTGAGAGTTGTCGGAAGCGGAAAGGTTAATCTCTACTCCGCAATTTCCGCAGGAGTTTCAGCTCTTTGGGGGCCTCTGCATGGAGGCGCGAATCAGGCTGTAATTGAAATGCTCACAGATATACATGAAAATGGAATTCCTTTGGAAACCATTATAGCAAAGGCAAAAAGCAAGAAAGATCCTTTCAGGCTTATGGGCTTTGGTCACAGGGTTTACAAAACCTACGACCCACGGGCAAAAATAATGAAGCGCATGGCCGATAAGATTCTTTCAAAATTCAGAAGAGAGGATCCTTTACTCGATATTGCCAAGAGACTTGAAGAGATAGCTATTACTGATCCTTATTTTGTTGATCATAATCTTTATCCAAATGTTGATTTTTACAGCGGCATAGTATTGAGGGCAATGGGAATTCCCACAAACATGTTCACGGTAATGTTTGCAATAGGGAGACTTCCCGGCTGGATTTCCCAGTGGAGAGAGAGTATTAACGATCCTCACTGGAGAATAAGCAGGCCACGCCAGATTTATACTGGAGAACAGCAAAGAAATTATGTTCCCACAAGTCAGAGAATATAAATACTGAAATATAAAACCCGGCTTTACGCCGGGTTTTTTTATCCATGTCTGATTCTTGTTCCCATTTAGCTGATAATTGACGCCGAGAATCGAGCATAGCCATCTATAGAATGACGAGACGATTTCTTTCCTATTAAATTTTCTTTGTGAAAAGTAATATTCCGTCCATTTACGAATTTTAAAATTTTAATGAACAATCAAAACTGATCTTGCTTAGCCCTGCATTTTTAGGGAATGAATTTCTGATAATTGCGGATTGCATTTCTTCGGAAATCTGTAAAATTCAAGAAGGAGAACCTTATGTTGATGCCTCTGCCTGAAAGGATGTCCTGGAGAAATCCTCCGATAGTTACAATCATTCTTATCATAATCAATATCTCCATATTTTTAGTTTTTCAGCTTAAGGATACTGAATCTTATTTAAAAGCATCCGAGTTTTACAATGAATCAGGTCTTGTTAAGATCGAGCTAAGGGCTTACGCAAAATGGGCCAAAATCAACAGAAACTACGACAGCATCTATCTTGATATTCCTGATAATACGGAAATAAGCGAAACTGTGGGGGATTACCTCTACAGCAAGATGAAGGATGATGACGAGTTTTTAAAAAAGCTCGAAGACCGCACTGCTTTATCTGCCGATGATGATGATTATGAAAAATGGAGGGAATTGAGGCAGAAGTTTGAGGCTATGAGGTCAGAAGCTGTTTTTTATTCTTTCGGCTTTATTCCTGGTGAGAAGAAACCCATAACTTTTTTGACCCACATGTTCCTTCATGGCGGAGTTTCTCATCTTGTCGGAAATATGATTTTCCTCTGGATCATTGGAATACTTCTTGAAGCTGGGACAGGGAATCTGACCTTTCTGCTTTTATATATTTTGGGCGGATTTGCTTCCGTGATTGGCTTTTCGTTCTTTTCAGAAGGAAGCATGACACCCCTTGTAGGTGCTTCAGGGGCTATTTCTGCAATAATGGGCGCTTTCACTGTTATTTATAGAATGAAACCTGTGCGGGTTTTTATAAATCTCGGAGTTTATATTGATACTGTCAAACTTCCTGCAATAATCTTTCTGCCATTCTGGCTCGGTAATGAAATATATTCATATTATTCTAACACTGGTTCGCCCGTAGCATATATGGCCCATGCCTCAGGTCTTGCGGCAGGTGCGGTGCTGGGTTTTGCCGCAAGAAGAGCCGGATTTGTAAGGCTTGATGTAATTGATGAGGATAAAGAGCCTGAAAAGGATCCTTGCTCGGATCTTCTTGTGAAAGCCATGAATCATATGGCCAGGCTTGAGATTGACTTTGCCGTGCAGTCTCTTCAGAAGATCCTTGAAATTAATCCTGAGCATGAAGAAGCCGCAAAAAAAATATTCGAAATTGAAAAAAGCAGGAGGGATGCTGAGAAACTTCACGCTGCTGCAGGGATGTATATCAGGATCATGGTAAAAAAATTGGCCGATGCTGGAAGAATTGTCGAGGTTTATGACGCCTATGTCTCCATAGTCCAGAGACCGAGACTTGACCCTGAATTATATGCTGAAATTGCTCTCCGCATGGCCATATCCGGAAAATATGACAAGGCTCTCGGACTTGCTCTTGGGGTTTCAAAACTACCTGCGGATAGCAAGTCAAGGGTTCCTTCCTTGATGCTCAAGATTGTATTTGTTTTTGAAAAGGCTGGGTTGTCAGATAAACGCAACCAGTGTCTGGAGACAATAATCAGTTCATATCCTGATTCCCAGGCGGCAAGGGACGCAAAAGGGCTGATAATGTGATTCAGAGCAACTCAGGATTGTTTTCGCAAGGCCGCTTTTTTGAAGGCTATGTTCCCCTTAGATGTTGAAAAGCGAAATAATAATCCTTTTTGGAGTTATGAATCTTGGGGAACTTTTAGTAAAAAAGTTCCTTAAGTCCCCTCAAAAGCTTTATGCTTTTATTATGATCAGACGCAAATTCCCTAAAATTGTGCACGCACTGTCTAATTACCTGAAAGTTTTTGCGGAGCTTTTTTCAAAAAGCGACCCGCCGGAGGCCATTTTTTATTAAAAGTATTAGTTAGTTATTGGAATGATAAAATATTCCACACTTAACGGGAAAAGAGCCTTTTTGAAAAGCAGGTCCACAAAAAAATATGATTTCTCGGAGCTGCTTCTTTCATTACTTTATTCTTAAACTCCATTTATATGAGCCAGGTATTTTTTAGCTCTTTCTGAAGTTTCGTGGTCAGGAAAACGTACAAGAAGTTCTTTGAGCATTGATACGGATTTTTCCTTTTGAAGCAGCCCGTCGTGGAGTACCTGGGATACTCTGAAATAAGCATGGGGGGCAGCTGGGTCGTCAGGATGAAGTCTGATGATCCTTTCAAATATTTTGGCGGCCATCTCAGATTTACCTGTTTCGGTTAGCCATCCTCCAATTTTTAAAAGTGCCTTGGGGCTGGCAGGAAAGCTTGAATCAGCCTTGATGCTTTGCGAGAATACCTCCATCCCTTTTTTTCTGTCATTCTTATCTGTCAGAATATCCAGATAGGAAATTGCATGTCTCGAAATTTCAGACTGATCAGCGCCGGTCATTTTAAGGAGTTCGTAATAGAAACCGGATATTTCGTTATCCTGGATATTCCGTGTATCCAAGCATTCCCTGATTTCACTGAGAGCATCAGAGAAATTGCCCTCCCTCAGACATAACTCTATTCTTTTCTTCAGCTCTGAATTGGGATCGTTTACTGCTGGCTGAACAGCTGACTGTGTTGATTTTGCAATCTGCTGTCTTGTTTTAGCAGAAGTTATTTCAGCCATTTTTTCCTGATCAATGTCATAACCTATTTCTTTGTTGTATTGGAGCATTACATAACCCATGAGGTGATACATGACTATCACGTAGTAAGAACCTGAAAAGGTTTCGAAAAAAGATACTGACCAGTCTGGGAAAACGCCTCTTATATTGTAGGAAATGAAAGCCGGTGCTCCTATGAGAATCGATAAAAAGAAGAGCATTATGAAATAGCCGCCACCAATCTTTATAATCAGTCCTCCAAAATAAATCGGATTTATCGCCTTGAGAAGGCTTCCGGTCGCTGCAATCAGAATAATCATGGCTGGGAATGCTATTACACTGACCGCTGCAACGAGAAGAAACAGGATTGGCCCTTTACTTGCCGCAAATATGCTGGCCCCGAATAGAATCAGATATAGCATGGTCTGATTGATAAGGGGTTTCATGTCTGAGGCAAGATCGTCAAATCTGAATCCAGGAGGTTTTGTATCGCCCATGGCTGTCTGCTGAAGAACATCAAAGCTGTATTTCACCATGATGGCAGCAAGCAGGATTTTCATATATATAGCCACAAAAGGGATATAAGCCAGAATCAGCTGTCCAATGGAAACGCATATTATGAGAATTAGAGGTATGGCACTGAATGGATAGAGGAAAAATCTGTGCATTTTTGTCCAGAAAGGTTCGACAATCGCTGTATGGCCGGTTGGAAGGGCAGGTATGATGCATTTAGGGCAAAGATGTATCATTTCTTTGGAGAAGTTGCTTTTTTCTCTTTTAAGAATGCATTCGCTGCAGAAATTACTTTCGCATTTACCGCATTCCCATGAAGCAGGGACACCAGGATGAATAGAACAGTTAGACATTTAAGATCTCCGATATTGGAATAATTTTAAATAAAATCAGTATATTCAGGTTGGTTGCTAAGAAATAAATAAGCTATGTTCCCGTTAAGTGTGGAATACTTTATTATTCCAATAACTAATTAATACTTTTAATAAAAAGCCGGCCTCCGGCGGGTCGCTTTTTGAAAAAAGCTCCGCAAAAACTTTCAGATAATTAGACAAGTAAACACAACTTTAGGGCATTTGCGTCTGATCATAATAAAAACATAAATTTTTTGAGGGGACTTAAGGAACTTTTTACAAAAAGATCCCCAAGAACCAGAATTACAAAAAGGCTTATTCTTTAGCTTTTCAACATCTAAGAGGAACATAGCCAATAATTATGGATAAAAATACTAATTATTTTTACTTAAGATATTAAAGTGTATTCTTGTTATCTATGTTTTTTCAGTAATAAAAACTCCAACAAGCACAAGCATAGCACCAGCTATGAATGAAATGGTTATCTGCTCGTTTGAGTAAAAATAAGCTATAATGCTTGTCATTGGCGGAATAGAATAAAGATATATGCCAGCTTCATTCGAATTCATGCTTTCAAGTGCCTTGAAGTATAAAAACGTAGCTGCGAAAGAGCAAGTAATTCCTAAAAATAAAATCGAAATCCATGCATTAATTGCAATATTTGAGAAACTGAATCCGGCCCTTATGACCTCTCCAGCTCCGAATGGAATCATTGCGATAGCCCCTGTTATGGTTACTGCGGCGGTCATGTTGACGGCTCCGCCCATTTTTTCAGATGTTTCCTTGCCGAAAACAGTGAAAACGCCCCACATAACTATACTTAAAAAAACAAGCGAATCTCCGATGATCGAGTTGATGGCAAAGTTTTTCAAAACACCGAAGCCCATTACTGTGATAACACCGCAAAAAGCAATAATGATGCCTGTTATTTTGCCTGTTGATAGCTTTTCTTTAAAGAAAATCAGAGAAATGAGTGCAATGGATATGGGGGCTGTGACTGCGTATAATGAAGCATTTGAAGCAGTGGTGTATGCTATTCCTATTGTCTGGGTTCCGTAATGAAGAACAGTGCCAGAGAGGCTTAGGAGAAAAAGCTTCACTCCTCCTTTTCTGATCATTTCGTATATATTTTTTTTTGCGTACGTTGCCCAGGCAAGAAAGCAGAACGCAGACACGATGAGTCTAAGTGTTACAACCGTGAGTGGCGGTGTTGATTCAAGAGCTGCCTTTGAAGCTATGAAGGAAAGCGCCCACAAAAAGCAAGCCAGAATAAGTGAAGCCCTTGACGCTAAATCACTGCCGCAGAAAACCAGAATTTTTTCTTTCATTGTCTTGTGCCAATCTAAAAACAATATATACTTTCGGCAAATGTTGACCGGCATAATTCTGAACATATCTTGAAAGATAAGATGATGCCCGTCAGCAGGCCTTTTCCGGGCCAGAATATATGCACAGACAGATTCTTATTACAAGGTTCAATATTAGAGAAATGATTTCGGGTTTTAATTATATAAATGTTGCAGTTCCACTTCCTGTCCAGGGAGCATTCACTTATTCGGTGCCTGAAAATCTGAAAGCCTCGGTTAAGGTGGGGGTAAGGGTTCTTGTTCCTTTCGGGCACAGAACTCTTACCGGCTATGTTATGGGAGCGTCTGGAGATTCACTCCGTAATTCACCAGTAAATTCGTCAGGCAATGAAATAAAGGAAATAATTGACGTAATAGACGATAATCCTGTGTTTCCTTTTGAAATGGCATCTTTTTTTGAATGGATTTCATCTTATTATGTTCATCCAATTGGCGAAGTAATAGAAACTGCTCTTCCAAAGGGTATAAACATGGAAGATCATGCTGTGGTTTCCCTTGCATGCTCATACTGCGGTGATCTTAATCCGGCAGAGCAGAATCTTGTATCTATTATTGGAGATTCACGGCTGCATAAAAAGAAGCTTCTTTCTCAAAAAGATGTGACCCAGGCTCTTCTTCTTTCCATGCAGAGAAAAGGCATAATCGAAGTATCAAGGCAACTTGCAAAAGCAAGAACCGGTCACAGGATGCAGAAGTTTATTTCTGTTTTCGAGTCTTTTCCTTTAGAAGCTGTTTCCGGACTTACCAAGACCCAGTTAAAAACATTGGAAGCATTAAAAGAAAAAGGTGAAATAAGCCTGGCAGCAGCCCGGCATTTGGAAAACATATCAGAATCAGCTTTGAAAGTTCTCAGGCAGAAAGGTTTGATTAATATAATTGAAAAACCTGAATACAGAGATCCATTTGGTGATCCTGTGTCGCCTGATTCCCCTCCTGATCTTAACGCCGAGCAGATAAACGCGCTGAATCAGATTGTTTCATCCACAGGCAATGGGTTTAAGGTATATCTTCTGAAAGGAGTCACCGGCAGCGGCAAGACCGAAGTTTATATGAATGCCGTTATGGATGTTCTGAAAAAGGGCGGCAGCGCCATTGTTCTTGTACCTGAGATAGCTCTTATTTCCCAGACAGAAAGAAGATTCAGAGCCAGATTTGGAGATAATATTGCGGTTCTTCATAGCGGACTTTCAGAAGGCGAAAGATTTGATCAGTGGACCAGAATAAGAAATGGCGAAGTCAAGGTGGTTATTGGAGCAAGGTCTGCCATTTTTGCCCCCCTTGTCTGTCCATCCCTGATAATTGTGGATGAAGAGCATGATGATTCCTATAAGCAGGATACTGGACTCAGGTATAATGCCAGAGATCTTGCGGTTGTGAGGGGAAGAATGCACGGCGCCTGCGTTGTTCTTGGCTCTGCCACTCCGTCTTTACAGACGATGTTTAATGTAAAATCCCGCAGATTCGGTCTTCTGGAAATTAATAGTAGAGTCAATGACATGCCTATGCCCAAGGTCAGGATGGTAGATCTCAGGGCATTTGGGAAAAATGACCCCAGGGCGGTGATTTCCCAGGTTCTTGAAGACGCAATCAAAGAGACTCTTACGAGGGGAGAACAGGTTCTGCTTTTTATCAACAGGCGAGGCCATTCTCCGTTTCTAATGTGCGAGGCATGCGGAGAGGCTGTAAAGTGCAGAAACTGTGATATTTCATTGACCTTTCATCAGAAAAGCAGGGCCTTCAAATGTCATTTATGCGGTTTTGTGAAATCATCTGTTTCAAGGTGTGAGTCCTGTGGATCTTCCAGGATCAGACAGCTTGGTACCGGCGCTGAAAAAATAGAGGAAATAATCAGAAAGCTTTTTCCTGATGCAAGGGTCGAGAGGATGGATCAGGACACCACAAGAGCAAAAGGATCTGTCCTTAAGATCCTGAAGCGCTTAAGGGAGCGCGAGACAGATATACTTGTCGGAACCCAGATGGTAGTCAAAGGCCATGATTTCCCGGGTATAACCTTGGTTGGAATAATCTGCGCCGATCTTTCACTGAATTTTCCTGATTTCAGGGCAGGGGAGCGCACGTTTCAGATTCTTTCCCAGGTAGCAGGAAGAGCAGGCAGGGGCGATATTCCTGGAAAGGTTATCATGCAGACCTATAATCCAGTGCATTATGCGATATCGGTCGCAAGGGATCAGGACTATGACTCATTTTACAGACAGGAAAGTTCTTTCAGGAAATCCCTGGATTATCCGCCATACACAAGAATTGCCCAGATAAGAATATGGTCTGCTGATGAAGGCGTTGCAGAAAAGCAGGCGTCTCTTGCCGGGGAGAGGTGTGTTTTTTTACAGGCAGAAAAAGAGGAATTCAGGAATACTATATCAATATTGGGGCCTGTTGAAGCATCACTATACAGAATGGGTGGTAATTACAGATGGCAGATACTGGTCAAGGCCAAAACTCCGTCCAGCCTTAATTCATTCATTAAATGCATTTCAAGCGATGCAGTGTTTGCCAAAGCTCATTCAGGCGCTAAAATGGCCGTGGATATTGATCCTTATTTTATGATGTGACTCCAGTTTGTAAATATTGATGGCTTCGCAAAAAATCCAACTTCTACAACAATCAAACTTGACGAGGTCGCAAAAAGTCAAAAAAAGTGTCATGCCGGACTTGATACGGCATCCAGTAATTTCAAATAGTTCTGGATTCCGGCCTGCGCCGGAATGACGAGAATCGGACTTTTGCGAGTCCATCAACCTTGTCATTTGGAAGCTTCTTCTTACTATTCCATTTTGCATTCAAGATGATACAAAGGCGGCGAGGAGGAAGCCCCGGAGGCGTGTGGTGTTTGTACGCCTTTGAGCTGACAACGCAGCCAACCCGATCCATTCTTTGAGGTAGCGCTTTGAATGAGAATTGGAGTTAAGTGCCTTTTATGAGATTCATAAGTTCCTCTGAGCTCATTTTGCCCGTCGCCTCTGCACCTTCAAGTATGCTTTCAGCAAGGTTCCTTTTGTGTTTGTGAAGCGCCATTATCTTTTCCTCTATACTGCCGGACATGACGAGCCTGTAGATTGTCACAGGCTGTTTCTGGCCCATTCTGTGCGCCCTCGCCGAAGCCTGGTCTTCTACCGCCGGATTCCACCACGGATCAAGGTGGATAACGTAGTTTGCCGCAGTCAGGTTAAGCCCGGTACCTCCGGCCTTCAGACTTATAAGAAAAAAATCAGCCTCGCCGGCCTGGAAAGAGGCCACGCTGGCATTCCTTTGTTTTGGGGGCGTTGAACCGTCCAGATAAAGATATTTTATTCCTTTGTTGTCGAGGGCTTTTTTCACAATCGAAAGAAAGCTTGTGAACTGACTGAAAATGAGGGCTTTATGCCTGTTCTCGAGAAGCTCTTCAACTATCTCCATGAAAGTATCTGTTTTAGCGCCTTCAATTCCGCATCCAGGGACAGCGAGTTCAGGATGGCAGCTTGCAAGTCTTAATTTTGTGATACCTGCAAGAATCTGGAGGTATTTCTGCCCGGCAGGCTTGCCTTCATCTTTTTCAATCTCTTCGAGTATATCCCTGCGCAGGGATTCATAAAATGCAGTCTGTTTAATATCTGGTTCGACCTTTATTGCTATTTCTGTTTTTTCAGGCAGATCATCCAGGACGTCTGTTCTGAGGCGTCTGAGTATGAATGGTCTTATCAGCTGTTTGAGCCTGTTATGGGCGATCTTGCTTTTTTCCCTTTCAATGGGTGCAGCATATCTTTCATTGAAACTTTCCTTAGAGCCGAGGAGGCCTGGATTAATAAAAGAAAAAAGGGTGTGGAGTTCATCCAGGCTGTTTTCCACAGGAGTTCCCGTAGTTATCAGCCTGAAATCAGCCTTTAACTTGAGTGCTGTCTGGGTTCTTTTGGCTGTTTCGTTTTTGATTGCCTGGGCTTCGTCAAGAACAACCACATTCCAGCTGATATTTTCGAAGATCTTTTCTCCCTGCTGCATCAGGCCGTAGCTGACAATGAGAATATCCATGGGCCCGAGGTCCTTCAGCATTTTTTCCCTGTCTGATCCTCCGAAAATAATAGGGTTGAGTGTCGGTGCGAATTTTAGTGTTTCAGATATCCAGTTTCCGCATACGGATGTGGGAGCCACAACCAAAGAGGGGCCTTCTGCCGCCGTTCTTAAAAGAAGGGCAAGGGTCTGGACTGTTTTGCCAAGGCCCATGTCATCCGCAAGGCAGGCCCCTGTTCCAAGTGCTGCAAGACGGCAGAGCCAGGTATATCCTTCAGCCTGATAAGGCCTCAGTTCTGCCTGAAGAGTCGAAGGTATCAAAGGCTCAAGGCCCATGGCCTCATCAATTTTTTTCTGGTATTTATCCCAGGCCTTATCTGTTTTTGCCCCTTTCATGTCAGACAGAATATCGCGAAGTATTACAGCCGCGCCTTTAGCCATCTTCAGACCTGATTTAGTCTGTTGAGACGCGCTTTCCATTGCCAGAAGTTTTTTGTGCAGGGATTTTGAAAGGGCCAGAAATTCGTTTTCACCGATTTTTATGAAGCGGGACTCCGTGGACAGATTCTCAAGGATTTTTTTGATTTCTATGACAGTTCCGTCGTCTGTTTTTACTGATCCGTCAATCTCAAACCAGTCAACGCCTGATGAAACCTTGAGATTCATTCTGTCAGTGTCTATGCTTGCTTTTATGCCGAGACTTTTGCCTTCTGGCCAGGCAACGGCAGCCAATCCTTTTTCAGCTACTTCTTTAAGTTCAGAGACAAGTTCAAGAATGTCATCAATATCTTCCGAATACCAGTGAAACGACTTTGATGCCTGTTCAAGCGAAGGGCATTTATCTATTACTGATTTTGCCCTTGCTTTTTCCTCCTTGAGATTTCTTATGGCCTGGACTTTTTTGCCTTCAAGTTCGGTCATAATGATCTCGCCGCCCTGGCCGGGTTTGAATGAGGGGCCGTTATCACCAAGCGGCTGAATAACAATGTCAGCCCTTATTCCTGCTCCTGCCGGGTAAAGAAGAACACTCGGGCCTGGATCAGTATCAACAGTATAAACATTTGAGTCTATTGCAGCCAGATCACTCTGGATTTCAAGGAATGGACTGGCTGGCGCAAGGATTTCCCTGACTGTTTCCTCAGCTTTGATGGGAGCTGAGAATCCTTTTTTACCTATGACCTTTGCAATTTTTATGAGTTCATCCGAAAAAATGTAAACCCTTATTCTGGATGGCGGCTCTTTCAGCAGAATAATCCTGTAATCATCCGGGAAAGGACTGATGCTCACTTTAATTCCGTCTTTGTTTTTCTTTACAGAGAGTCCGGGCTTGCCTTTGCATATTTCCACCCTTGAAAGAGATCCGTCCCCGTTTTTTTCAAAGACAAGCGGATGTCCTTCAAGAATCGAAACAGCCTTTTCAATTTTCAGCTCAAGTTCATAGCCTTTATAGTAGTCATAGGCCAGTTCGGCAGCGTCAATAGCCCTTGCATCCTGGTCAGTAAGAAAATAATCCTTTTCATTTTTGAGTCTTTTTATAGATGCTTTTTTACCTGAAGACCATACTCCTTTGGCGTTTAGTTTCTGTTCCATGGGGTAGATCTTTCCTTCATTTAAATCCACAACCCAGACGAGTCTTTTTTCCGAAGATGCTTTTCTGTCCTCGGAAATCGCCAGCATTTTTTTTATTGTTTCAAGTGTGGAGAGCCATTTTTCCTTTGTTGTCAAAAGAAGTGAAATAAATGGTTTGGCATGGTTTTCACCCGGTTTCCTTTTATTATTCAGGTTGAGCTTTTCAAGAAAAAAGTCCAGTTCCGAACTCAGCCATGGTGATCCTGATTTACTGGCTTTTTTTTGCACCTCAAGGCATGGAGTGCCTATACTGTCCGGCGGATCTCCAAATACGATGGTGAATGAAAGGGCAAGGAACAGAAACGAGAGAGAAGACAGATTTTTAAAATTATGAAGATCGTAAGAGCTTATGTTTATATAAGCTTCCCTGTCGACTGAAAGGCTCTTGACCAGCCATGCATTATAAAGAAAATTGCTTGATTTCAGAACCTCGGGCCCAATTTCGGGATTCTTCTGAATAAAGTTAAACCAGGATTTAATTGTCTTGTCGTCTTCTGATATATGACCGGCTAAAATCATTAAAAGGTATATCTGGCCGCATAAGCCCGGTATTATCCAGCTTTTTTTTCTTGTTGCCTTTTTGGCAAGGGAAATGTTTTCCTGGAGGTATTTTATTGCTTCTTCTTTTTTTCCTGAGATGAGCATGTCAAGACCGTAAAGGGCATAGTAGTCGTTAAGCCTGCTCAGGCCATATCCTTCAAGCGCTGGTATATCTATTTCCCCCTGGGTATAAAGCTGATCCATGGCCAGCAGGTATATTCTGCGGGATAGTTTTGGGCTGTCAGGGTCGGCAATTATGTATTTTGATGTGAAGTAATCACGGATGTTGTCTGGTATGGGCCCGGAGTCAATAAATCTGCTTGCCATCAGTCCCTCTGATATGTCGGCGGACATGGCTAACGGCATTTTCTCTATCCATTCCGATCTGAACGGGTTCATGCAGATGCTTTTAATGACGGGAAGAAAAAGACCAGCTTCTTCCAGCACCTTTTTTATCCTGAAGTATTCTTCCTGGTCTCCACCTAAAATAGCAAGTCTCAGATATCTTGACATTTTGTTGGCAGCTGTAACAGAGGGGTATCTCGCTTCATATCGCAAATAAAAATCGATATCTGTTTCCTTTAAAGCAGAGAGGGCGAGCGTTCTGGCGTCATCGTCGTTTACAAGGTTCTTTACAATGAAATCTGCCACATCTTGCTTCATGACAAAGGAAGAGTCAATCAGCCCGGCATTGATCAGCCTGTCGCAAATTGGTGTTATTCTTGCCGCCGAGGAGAGATTTTTTTCTTCGGAAGTTTTTCCGAATTCGAGCATGATCTGGGCAATCCTTTTTTTGTTGAGACTGCCCCCCACAACTGCTATCGCTTTTAGAACAGTTTTGTCTATGTCTTTAAGAGCCTCGAATTTTTCTTTGATTTTTTCTGAGTTCATTCATCTGTTTCCAATCGGTATCGTAATCCTTGATGGCTTTATATAAAGTCCAGCTTCTGCGCTTAAGCCGCATCTTTTGTCATCTTTGTCCGCCTCATTTCCAAAAAGATTTGCGCCTTGAATCTGGAAATTGCCAGCTTTTTGCTATTTTATCATCATCAGGCAGCGCCATATTCTGCAAGAGCCGGTGAAGGTTAGCAGAGCAAAAAAGCCTGTCAATACCAATGATGAGCAGAATGTTTCATGTGAGTTTTTTTTACTTGCTGCGGGCCTTTTGTGAAGGGCTATCCTTAAGAAAACTTATTTTCACTGATATATCAAAATGGGATCAATTTGCTTTAATATCTTTTATTTATGCATCAAAGGAAATTAAGCTTTCAAAGTCGCTTCTTGACAATTATGGCTTTGATAATTAGATAAACCTGAATCTGAAAAATTACAGATTCTTCAAATTCCTCTATCAAAAGAGTTCCATTGTTCAAAAAATGAAACCCACTTTAGGAGCAAAAACTGAAATGATCGAAGTCAAAAACCTCTCCAGGCATTTTGGCCATATTGCGGCTGTTGAAAATGTCTCATTCACGGTTCAGAAAGGGGACGTGCTCGGTTTTTTAGGGCCGAACGGAGCCGGAAAGTCAACGACCATGAGAATGATCACGGGCTATATTCCCCCGACTTCAGGGACTGCCATAATAGGCGGTTTCGACATTTGCGAAGAGCCTCTGAAGGCAAGGGAGAAAATAGGGTATCTCTCTGAAACCGTACCTGTTTACCATGATATGTCCGTGACAGGTTTTCTTAAATTCTGCGGCGAAATACGGGGTTTTTACGGTAAGGAAAATAAGAAAAAAGTTTCAGAGATCATTGAAAAATGCTTTTTGAAAGAGGTCGTTAATCAGAATATCGGCACTCTTTCCAAGGGTTACAGGCAGAGGGTCTGCTTTGCCCAGAGCATCATCCACGACCCTGAGTATCTTATTCTTGATGAACCAACAGACGGTCTTGATCCGAATCAGAAGCACGTTGTCCGTCAGATGATCAGGGAAATGAGCGGCACCAAGGCCATAATTCTTTCAACGCATATTCTTGAGGAAATGGATGCGGTCTGCAACAGGGCTGTCCTCATATCCAAGGGCAGGATCGTGGTTGATGAAACACCTGACGAGCTTCGCTCAAGATCAGTTCTTCATAATTCGATTACTATGGAAATTGAGGCATCAGATGTTGAAAAAGCTATGGGTGCCATGGAAAAAATTGAAGGTGTCAAGGAAGTCCAGATTCTTGAGAGAATGCCTGATTCCACAACTGTGAGGGTGCATCCCTCGGACAGATCGAAATCAATATCTGTCGATGTCAGTCACGCAATGGCGCATATGGGCGTGTCTCTTCTATCATTTCATGTAGAGCATGGAAGATTGAATGAAGTTTTCAGACAACTCACTTCTAACTGATCGAAATAATGAGGATTCATCAGACAATGAACAGAGGCTTAAGGCATATAAAATCTATTTTCATGAGGGAATTGACCGGATATTTTGGTTCAGCCCTTGCTTATGTTTTTTTAGTTATTTTTCTGGTTCTTCTCGGTTTTTTCACCTTTTATGTCAGCGGCTTTTTTGAAAACGGCCAGGCTGATCTGAGTGCTTTCTTTTCATGGCATCCATGGCTATACATGCTGCTCGCACCGGCCATAACCATGAGACTCTGGGCTGATGAAAGAAAACAGGGAACGCTTGAACTTCTCATGACATTTCCTATAACTCCTTTTGAGGCAATCATGGGGAAGTTTCTTGCGGCCTGGATTTTTGTAGGCATAGCACTTTTTCTGACATTTCCGATCGTGATTACGGTCGCTTATCTCGGATCTCCTGATTCAGGCGCAATTTTCTGCGGTTATGCAGGAAGTTTTTTAATGGCAGGCGCTTTCCTCAGCATCGGTCTAATGAGCTCATCGCTTACAAGAAGTCCTGTGGTTAGCTTTCTTGTTTCAACCTTTATCTGCCTCTTTTTTAACCTTGCCGGTTATCCTCCGGTAACACAGGCAATGAAGAGCATTACCCCTGATGTTATGGTGAATTTCGTGTCAGGTCTGAGTATGCTTACCCATGTGGCATCTATAAGCAGAGGCGTGATCTCGTTTTTTGATCTATCCTATTTTCTTTCTGTCATGGGTTTCATGCTTTTTATCAACTCTGTGTCTCTTGAGAACAGGCAGACCCTGTAATTTCAGGTAAAAGGAGATTTAATATGAGTTCAAAAGGGAATAATACCGGAAAAAGTCAGGGCATGCCGCTTCTGACAGGATTTGCCGGAATAGTGATAGTGTTTCTGATACTGATTTTTGCAAATGTCTTGATTGCAAAAATGAACATCCGCTGGGACGCAACAGGCGAAAAGCTTTACTCACTCTCTTCGGCAACCAAAGGGATTGCTTCAAAGCTAAAAAATCCAGTTACGATCAAGTTTTTTTATTCCGAGGATAATATAAATATCCCGGCAAACATCAAAGCATATGCAAAAAGGGTCAGGGATTTTCTGGGCGAATATGAAAATGCTGGCTCTGGCAAGATAATTCTTGAAACGATTAATCCAGTATACGACTCCGAAGAAGAAGATCTTGCCCAGAAATATGGTGTTAAAGGGCTGAGTCTTCCGACAGGCGAAAAGGTCTATTTTGGACTCGTGGCTCTATCTGCGGATCAGGAAGAAGTAATACAGTATCTTGATCCTACCCGTGAAGCTCAGCTCGAATATGATATCACAAGGGCCATAACCAGGGTTCAGAATCCTTCCAAGGAAAAGATCGGAATAATAACAGGGCTTCCTGTGATGGGCATGTCCATTGGAAATCCAATGCAGGCTGGAATGTCCAAACCGTGGGTTTTTGTTAATGAGCTAAAGAAAACCTATGATATCAGCCAGATCGGGAATGAAGAAGAGAAGATTCCTGCGGACATCAAGCTTCTGATGCTCATCAATCCTGATTCCATTTCAGACAAAATGCTCAAGGCCATTGACGGATATGTCGCGTCGGGCGGGAACATAATAGCTTTGTCAGATCCTGTGAATATTTCAGGGGAAGTAAATCCAATGGCAGGCCCAAAAGGCATGGACCGCAATTTTGAAAAACTCCTGGCTTCCTGGGGCGTTGAAATTGACAGCCAGAAAATAATCGCTGATTTCTTTTATCCGACCCAGCTTTATTCCCAGAGAAATCCAGGCTCTGTTGAGTCAAACCCGACATGGATTTCCGCCCAGAAAGCTCTCTTTGACCAGAATGACACAATTACGGGCAGGCTGGAAAATATGCTTTTTCCGATTGCTGGTGCGATTAAATTAAAAGAGGTAAAGGGCTTAAAAGCAACTCCTCTGATAAAAAGCAGCAAATCATCAGCTCTTGTTGAAAGCTTTAAGGCTCAGCTTGGCGGTGAACTTGGAGCCGATTTCAAACCAACCGGCGAAGTATATAATATTGCCGTTAAAATAAGCGGGAAATTTCCTTCTCTCTTTAATGAAACGCCTGCGGGAGGTGATGCTGCCAAGGCTGATTCAGAGGCCAAGACTTCAACTGTTATAGTGGTATCCGACGCAGACTTCATTTATGATGCGTACTATGTGGAAAAACAGAATTTTCTTGGATTTGAAATGGCCCAGGTTTTCAATGATAACCTGAATTTCTTCCTGAATTCCACAGAGCTTTTAACAGGCAATCCCGAACTTGCCCAGATAAGGGCCGGCGGTACATTCAGCAGGCCGTTTACAAAGGTAAGGGACATGGAGCTTAAAGCTCGCGAGAAGTGGTATGCCCAGGAAGTTATTCTTGAAAAAAGGGCAGAGGAAACAAATCAGAAGCTTCAGGCACTTAACAGCAAAAAGAGTGAAAATCAGACTTTTGTTCTAAACCCCGAGCAGGAAGCCGAAATAAAGAGATTCCAGGAAGAAAAGAGGAAGATCAATAAAGAACTCAAATCTGTAAGAAGAAATCTTAAATCAGACATTGAGTCTCTTGGTAATGTAATAAAGCTTGTAAATATTTTCCTTATGCCTCTTCTGATAATTATAGCAGGGGTTGTCTTCGCGATCCGCAGAAGGCAGAATGCCTGATAAACTGGCTGGTGTGTATTGATTTAGGGAAGGGCTTTTTTGCTCTTCCCGTCCACTCCCATGGTGAGATGTAATAAAAATAATAAATTAGGATGGGAACTATGAAATATAAAAGAATAGTGGTGCTTGCTTCGGTGTGCGCGGTTCTTGGCCTCGGAGTCTATTTCTCTGGCCAGAAAAACTCGTCGGTATCAGGCGGGAAAAATGAAAATCCTGGCATTGAAGATCCTTCTAAAATAGCCGGTATCAAAATAAAATCCAAGGATTCAGAAGCTAATCTTGTGCTAAAGGACGGAGCCTGGAAAGTTTTGGAAAAACAGGATTTCCCTGCGGATTTCAATGCTGCAAAAGAAGTCGTATCCCAGTTCCAGGAAATGAAAATTGACAGATCCTTTAATGCGGATGAAGAAACACTCAAAAGAATCGGGCTTGCTCCTGAGTCAGGTGGAGAGGTCAAAACATCATCAGTTGTTTTTTCAGATTCCCAAAACAAGCCCATCACCGAATATCTGATTGGCAGTGCACGAAAAGGCGGTGGTCAGTATTTCATGAAAAAGGATTCAAACTCTGTTTTTCTCAGTCTCAAGGAAATATCAGGAACAGGGAAGTCTCCGAAGGATCTCATGAACAGGCAGGTCATAAATGCTGACAAATCAAAAATAGTGAAAATCTTCTGTGAAAAAAGCGGTCAGATAATTTATACGCTGGAAAAACAGAAAGATTCGGATCAGTTTTCCCTGACTGAAAAAGAAGAAGGCAAGGAGATAGAAACTTCAAAAATTGTCGGGCTTGTGGGCTTTATTTCTCCATTCATGATAGAGGATCTGGCTGCCGAGAAAAGAATGGCGGCGGCAAATGCAGGAGTGCTTGTTTTTGAGTTGAAGGACGGCTCAACCTGTAAAGTCATCCCTGCTGAGAAAAAGGATGGGGATGCGGATTCTGTTATGGTTAATATCGAAGTTTCAAAGAAGGATGGTGATATTGGTCTGCAAAAGGGCCTTGATTTGGAAAAATATACATTTACAATTCCAAAATGGAAACAGGATGTAATTGTAACTGATAAAGCAGGTTTTTATAAACAGGCTCCCGTAAAACCTGCCGGTGAAGCAGCCAAGGAAGGCCCGGTCAAGGTTGATCAGCCTGTTCCAGCAGCCATTGAGGATGCTTTGAAATCTGAGGGAAAGACCAAGCCTGTTGAAAAAGAGAATAAATAAAAGAGAATGTCTGCTCAGAAGTAGCTGGGGCTTTATAGATTTATATGAATAACGATTTTTAGGATAATGGGGGACTTCACAAAGTCCCCCTTTTGTTTGATATTGAATTTCTATTTCCAGGACAGACTTTAACGGGGATAAAAAATACTTGGTTTTGAATATTATCCGCTTTTACGCGCTATTCTATCCATGGCTGCTTTAAGGCTGAATCTGAGCCTTTCCAGAACATCCGCCAGCTTACCTATCTCGTCTATGCTATCCACCTTGATTTTCTTTTCCATATTCCCGTCTGCAAGCTTGGATGCAGCATCCGTGATTTCACTGATGGGTTTTAGCGCCCTGTTTACTGAAAAGAACACGGCGAGAAATGCAGCCAGAAGAATGATTGACATGGTTATTATGGAGGAAATTATGATCTGATTTTTTTCCATATTTATTCTTTCGAGTGAAAGCCCTATTCTGAAAGCCCCCCAGTGCCTTCCCTTGACAAAGACAGGGCTTGAAACATCCCAAGCCTTTTCACCCGTATCCCTCTTGTATTCCTGGAGAAAGCCGAATTCCTTGTTTTGGGCCGCCGCTATTCCTACTGGGTCGTTGAATATTCGTTTTGTTCTGTTATCTTTGAGGTCTTTCTGTTTGTCATTTGACGGCGCGGCGTTGTATTTTGTGTTGTGTGTCGGAAGATATCCGTTGACATCCACAGCAACTGCGAACAGTACACTTTCATCCTTAAGGAACTCGTCTTCTACGCCAAGTATGGATTTATCGAGATAGAAATCATATTTGCTATGATATTTTGGAGGATCAAACCCTGGTATTTGCTCATATTCAGTATCAAACGCCTCTTTTACGCCGAACACTCCATTGTCGACGGCTTCTTCAATTACTCGGCCGATCATTTTTGCGCCCACAAGGGATTCCACACGTCCTTTTTCAAGTAGCTGTTTCTCAAGCTTTTTGCTCTGCTGAATTATTATGAAGGTTGAACCTGCTGCAAGAACAATCAAAAGCAACAGATTCACGTAAAGAGCTACTTTTACGGCTATTCTTTCTCTTATGAATTTGATCATGGCTGGCCTCCTTTGATATTTGTTTAAATGTTGGCCTGACTGCTTACGGCTGGTATCCGATTCTTATTGCTCCCCAGTGCTGTTTATGAATAAAAACAGGTACTGAAACATCAATGATATTCTCTCCAGTGTCCTGGCTGTATTGCTGAACAAGAACGGCCTCTTTGTTTCTGGCTGCTTCAAGTCCGGTTCTGTCGTTAAACAGTCTTTTTGTCCTGTTTTTAGCCGCATCTACTTCAGGGTTTCCGGTGAGCGGCTGGTTGAATTTTGAATTGTGGGTCGGGACATATCCGTTTCTGTCAACTGAAATTACATAAATGATTTTCGGATCTTTATTAAGATAATCGTCTATTATGCGCTGAATTACCTGATCACATAATGCATCATACTGGGTGTGATATTTCTGGGGAGAAGTATCTGGTATGGGAATGTAGAATGTGTCGAAAAGCTGCCCTGTTGTAAGTTTGCCTGATGATACGAGAAGCTCGAACTGTGTTATTACCTCTGCCCGGCATTCCTCGGCCAAGGCTTTGATTTTTTGATCATAATCCCCAGGTGAGGCCGCCTGGGCAGTGACGATGGAAAAAAACAGCACGCATGTAATTATAAGCAGGCTTGGTCTCCCGGGATACTTTTTTTTGATGGTTTGCATGGGTCACTCCTTATTGTTGAAATTTCGCTTTTCATTCATCTCGATAATGAATCTGGTGATGTCTTTTATCAGCGAGGATGTAAATGTGGATGCCAATTGAAAACAGGAGCCTGCCCCCCCCCAAAAAAAAAAATTGCCTTTTTGCCAAAGCTTAATAAGGCTGGATCAGTTTTTTAATCGAATCCTGATTTATGACCGCATAAAACCTGTTCTTTGACTTTGAATTAAGCACATAATAGCTTGAAATTACAATATTTACTGCATTGCTGTATAAAAGCGCTTTTTTTTACCCCGCTGATTTCGGATACTTCCGTCAAATCAAGTGCTGTGGGCATGATAATGTTCTCTGATTGGTTTCAGGTGAGGATCAATCATAGCCTTGTATATAACAATTTTTTCCGGATCATTGATTTCTTCGAATAAAAGACAGGCAAGTTTGTCAATTGAAAAGCTGTCCTGCTCCCTGGAATCTTTTATCCATGTCTGAAGGGTGTCATTGAATACAATGGAAGCCATCGGTCCCATGACTTTGTTCAGCATTTTTTCCATGGCGCAGAGGGTCTGCGTTACAGGTTCCGCTTTGATTGCCGTTTCAATTGACAGTTGATTGCCTGATTTTGGGGGACTCCTGTCTGAATGCGCTGGATGGGCAACTATTTTTGTCCCGTCATTTTTTGAGATATGCGCTTTCAGAGATTTTACGTTTTCCGATATGGTCAATCCTAAAAGATCCGTGTTGACCTCTTCATCATGAATAATGATCAGGAAAATTTTTTCTGTGATCATGGTAATAATGAAATTCATTTCATTGAATTTCAGGGAGATCTTCTCCACGTTGCCATATGATTCCATTCCGCCTGTATACATTTTGGCCAGGATTTTTGCCACGCTGCCAATGCTTTGCTTAGCTTTTTCATGTGAAATCTTCTGTGAAATGATCCCTTTCTGCGTACTGTAAAAGCAGGCCCCTGAAACCCCCGGAATGCATTCAATGTCTTCAAGTACTCGGTTCATAATGTTCCTTAGAGCTTAATGATTCTTGGAAAAGAATAAAAGAAATTGTTGTTGCTATATTGGCAAGAGTAATTAAAAAACTGCCGTTCAGTAAAAAAATCTAAATTTTAGAGGCAACCTTAAAATATTGAGGGCAGATCGCAAGATTCCATTTGGAGTTCAGCATTCAGGGTCTTTGTGAAAATATATGGTCAGTAATTTACCTGAAATGAATTTTGATGGTCTCGCAAAAACTTAAAAAAGGCAACGGCGTCATACGGGACTTGATCCGCCATCCATTATTTTTAGACACTTCTGGATTCCGGCCTGAGCAGGAATGACGGAAATTGAAATCTTGATTAAGCGTGGTTTTTTATATTGAATTAGTGCGACTATATATTAAATAAAAAAACCAGTCAAATACAGTTTGCTGATAAATTTTGACGAGATCGCAACAAACCCAACTTGATCCGGTATCCAGCGTTTTTATATACTACTGGATTCCGGTCTGCGCCGGAATGACGGTAATCGGGCTTTTTGCGACTTTGTTATTATGATAAAAAATCAGTAAATATCTTTTTTGTTGTTTTCTTGCAGATGTTTTTAATTTTGCATTACGGCAGGTTACAATAATCCCTTTTCTTGCCTATAATTGTTCAAAGTGCTACATGAAATAAGGATTTGCTTATTATGCAGGCACTGGACTCGGCGCTTTTTGGTCCCTTAATGCAGTGAATCCATAAGTTTTGCTCTGTTTTTTAATCTTCAATCATGATTCTGAAAGAAAAAGCCATTAAATTATGACATCTGATTCTGTCCGTATACTTGTTGTCGATGATGAACTTGGCATGAGGGAATTTCTTGATTTTATCCTTTCAAAAAAAGGGTATAGAGTCTCGCTCGCCGAGAGTGGAAAGTCGGCAAAGAAGTTTCTTAAAAATGAAATGTATGATCTTGTGCTCTGTGACATCAAGCTTGGGGATATGACAGGAATCGATGTGCTTAAGGAAGCAAAATCCATAAATTCACATCTTCCTGTTGTAATGATTTCTGCCTTTGCAAGTGCAGAGACTGCTGTTGAGGCTATGAATTCCGGTGCATACGACTATCTTCCCAAACCGTTTGATAATAAAGAACTCCTCTCGTCCATAGAAAAAGCCCTCAAACTCAGAACTCCTGACCTTGAAAAAAGAGCCATTGAGGATGAAAGTAAACAGAATCTTCATTTTGGATCAATTGTTGGTAACTGTCCTGAAATGATGAGGATTTATGATGTAATCAGAGAGATTGCTCCAACCAGAACAAATGTCCTGATCTCAGGCGAAAGCGGAACAGGCAAGGAAAAGATTGCGGAGTCAATTCATAGTTTAAGCGGCAGGCAGGAAAAACCATTTGTTGTTATAAATTGCGGCGGAATCCCTGAAAATCTCATGGAAAGTGAGTTTTTCGGATACAAGAGAGGCGCTTTTACAGGAGCAAGCTCTGACAAAAAAGGTCTTCTTGAATCAGCAAACGGAGGCACTGTCTTTCTTGATGAAATAGGCGAACTTCCTCTGTCTCTTCAGGTAAAGCTTCTGAGGGCTGTTCAGGAGAGAAAATTCAAGGCTGTTGGCAGCACTGAAGATATAAAGGTTGATATAAGATTTGTTGCAGCCACTAACAAGAGTCTTGAAAAGGAAGTCATTGAGGGCAAGTTCAGGGAGGATCTTTACTACCGCCTTAATGTAATTGAAATCAAGATGCCGCCTCTGAGGGAAAGAAAATCGGATATTAAGGCTCTTGCCCAGCATTTTTTAGAGAAATATTCAAAGGAAATGGGCAAGGAAATAAGAAAACTGTCTTCTTATGCACTTGATCTCCTTTGTAAATATGATTTCCCAGGGAATATAAGGGAGCTTGAAAATATAATTGAAAGAAGCGTCGCTCTTTCCGCCACAAATATAATTCTTCCTGAGAGTCTTTCCCTGTCCCTTCACAAAAGAAGAAGATGGATAGAAGGAACCGGTGCAGGGAGACGTTACGACCTTAACGATGTTGAGAAAGGCGTTGAGATAGATAGGATTCTTGCAGAGATTGAGGAAGAATATGTTAAAAGAGCCATGGCCGCCTCAAACGGAAACAAGACAAAAGCGGCCGAACTTCTTGGGATCAACCTAAGGTCTCTCAGGTACAGATTAAGTAAGTTCGGTGAAGATGCTGGCTCTGATGAATGACGGTATTTTAAGTTGAACATAAACTCATAGATATGGGTATAATGATAAAATTTTCTTGCAAACAAAAAGCAGACGCCTTCTTTTTTATATTGGTACTTCTGCTTTACATTACCTTTTTTCAGTCAGTTTTTGCCTCAGAGCCTGAACGGGATCAGTCATCTTTATCAGTCCCTTCAAAATTGATCATAGCAGGTGATTCTGATTACGCGCCCATGGAATTTCTCGCAAACGATGGCAAGGCGCGGGGGATATTTGTCGATATATGGCGGCTTTGGTCATCAAAGACAGGAATTCCCATAGAATACAGATGCATGTCCATGAAGGACGCAGCTTCCCTTGTCCAGTCAGGTAAGGCCGATGTACTTTCGGGCGTTCTTTATACAGATGAAAGGGCCGCAGAATACGTATTCACCAAACCGTATTTTAGTCTGAATACCAGTATCTTTTTTCACAAAAGCGTTTATGGCGTAAAAGAATTAAAAGATCTGGCAGGTTTCAGGGTCGGTTTTGTGAAGGGTGATGATTTCGCACAGTATCTTTCGGATAATTCCCCGTCTCTGATTACCGTCATGTTTGACTCATATGAAGGCATGATCAGGGCTGCCGTATCCGGAGAGATAAGGGCATTTGTCTGTGACCTGCCTGTCGGTCTTTATTTCCTCTCAAAATTGGATGGTGACAATAATTTTAGGTTTTCAAAGGAGCCTGTTTATAAGAGTTCCGTAATGGCAGCGGTGAGAAAAGACAAAGCAGGATTGGCCTATTTAATTGAAAAGGGATTTTCCCAGATATCGGACAAGGAAATCCAGTCCATTGTAAACAGGTGGACCGGCGGGGATGCTTCATCTTTTTATTACTGGAGATATATTGCAGCCATTGCCGTGATTCTGGTTATTATGGCTTTGCTGGCTTATTTATTGACCATCCAGGTCAGGGGCAGAATAAGGAAGGCTGTTAAGACATTTGAGCTTAGAAATAAGGAGTTATGCGACTCAGAGAAAAAATCGAGGGAGAGCGAGGAAAGGTACAGAACTCTTGCCGAGAATTCTACGGATTTCATAATCAGATTCGATTCATCCCTTAAAATTGTTTATGCCAACCCAGGTGCCTCTCTCATTACTGAATGCGATGAAAACAGACTGTTCGGGAAAACAGTATATGAAATAGGCCTCCCGTCATCCTTGTCCATGCTTTTTGCAAACGCAATAAATTCAGCCTTGAATATCAGGGAAAGACAGCGCATGGATTTTCAGACAGGTTCTGGGCTCTGGCTTGATTGTCTTTTTATTCCTGAAGTTGACGGCGACAATGACTCTGTGACCGTGCTTGTAACAGGAAGAGATATTACTGAAATAAAGAGAATTGAGGAAGAACTCAGGGAAAATGAGGCAAAGTTCAGAAGCCTTGTGGAGAACACTCCCGGAGCTGTTTACAGATGCAGGAAAGATAATGGCTGGAATATTGAATTTGTAAGTGAGGCGATTGAGGAGATAACTGGCTATCCCTCTTCAGTGTTTCTTGGTAAAGGCATCTCCGCATACAGGGAGATTATTCATGCCGATGACCAGTCAATGATCAGAAATACTATTTTGGAGGCTTTTTTCAGCGGACGCGGATTTGTGGCCGAGTATCGGATAAGGCACTCGACAGGGCTTTACAGGTGGGTTTATGAGAGCGGTCAGGGTGCTGCGGACAATGATGGCGAAATCAGCCTCATAGACGGAGTTATAATAGATATAACCGAGCAGCGTCAGGCCGAGGAACAAATGTGGCAGCTCAGGAAATTTCTTAAAAACATTATCGATTCAATGCCATCTGCAATCATAGGTGTCGATCCTGCCGGAAGAATAACCCAGTGGAACAAGGAGGCAGAAAAGCTATCCAAGTATTCTGCTGATTTTGTGATAGGAAAAAGATTTTTTGATATTTTCCCTGACCTTGGATTCGGGATGGATAATGTGAGGCAGGCTATCCTGAACCGGGCTCCTGGCAAATACAGCAAAATAAGCCTTGAAACCGATACAATGAAATTTCTTGCTGATATTACTGTCTATCCGTTGGTTTCAAACGGTGCTGAAGGTGCTGTCATAAGGGTTGACGATGTTACTGACAAGGTCAGAATGGAAGAAATCATGATCCAATCAGAAAAGATGCTTTCCATCGGAGGCCTTGCAGCAGGAATGGCTCATGAAATAAATAACCCGCTTGCAGCCATTATTCAGAATATGCAGGTGATAAAATCAAGGCTGGTCGAAAAAAATAAAAATAATGAGGATGTTGCTCTTGCCTGCGGAACAGATATCGCAAAAATAGCGGATTATTCCGAAAGGCGCAACCTGATCAAGATGATTGATCTATCCCTTTCATCCGGCCAGAGGGCAGCCTCAATAGTTGAGAACATGCTTAGTTTCAGCAGGAAGGAATCCGCAAGGACTGAGCCTGCTGATATCTCCGATATTATTGAAAAGACCCTTGAACTTGCAGCAAGCGATTATGATTTAAAGAAATCCTATGATTTCAGGAAAATCAATATTGTTAGGGACTACCAGCAGAATATGCCAATGGTGCCTTGTGAGAGAAACAAGATGCAGCAGGTCTTTCTTAATATTTTCAGGAATGGCGCCCAAGCAATGTTCGAATCCGGTGGAATCCTTGATGGCAATGAGCCTGAGTTTCTTGTGAGGCTTTATGTCAAAAGAAAAATGGCCTGCATAGAGATTAAGGACAATGGGCCTGGGATGGATGAGGAAACGAGGAAGAAAGTGTTTGAGCCTTTTTTTACAACCAAGCAGGTCGGCCAGGGTACAGGCCTTGGACTATCCCTTGCTTATTTTATCGTGACTGAAAACCACGGCGGCTTCATGGAGGCTGAGTCAGAGCCGGGCAGGGGATGCAAGATAATAGTCAGACTTCCTATGCCTAAATAGGCTGTTATTGGCTATGTACCTCTTATTCAGGTTTTAAATATGGCAAAGTCGCAAAAAGTCCTATTGCCATCATTCAGCACAGGCCGGAATCCAGAAGTACCTGAAAATACAAAAATGCCGGATCAAGTCCGGCATGACTTCAATGCCCTTTTTTTGATTTTTTGCAAGACCATCAAATATAGAATGCATCTATTTTGGATGGCCTCAGGCGGATCGCTTTTTGCAAAAAGCGATCCGCCTGAGGCGCACCTTGTCAAAGCCCTGTTTTTGCAAGTTCATCAACTATTTTTGACTGTTCGGTTGTGAGGCTCTTGGGCATTCTGATATTTATGAGGACAAACATATCACCTTTTTGATTGTCCTTCATATGGGGTATGCCAAGACCTGGAATGCGCATTTTTGTTTTATGCTGTGTTCCCGGAGGGATTTTTACGCATATTTCGCGGCCGTCCAGTGTGCTGACATTCACTTTTGTGCCTATTATTGCTTCTGTAAGTTTTATTTCGTGGGTTGATATTACATCTTGTCCCTCAACTTCAAATTGGGAGTCAGGAACAACTTTTGAGACTATATAGAGGTCGCCTGGCTGTCCTCCAAAAGGGCTTCTTTCGCCTTTTCCTGTCAGTCTGATTTTTTTCCCGGTAACCATTCCTTTGGGTATTTTTACGTTTACCTGTTCATTTGATCCTCCGGAACTAAGTGTTACGGTCTTTTCAGTACCATGAAAAACTTCATATGGAGTCAGGCTTATTTCGTAGCTGAGATCTGTCCCCTTTGTGTTGCCGCCATGCTGACTGAATCTCTGATGCGCTGATCTGTGTCCGTGCCGGCCTTTCCCAAAATTGAAACCTCCTCCGCCACCGCCAAAGTCAAATCCGAACTCACTGAATATGTTGCTGAAATCGAAATTTTTGAAAATATCTTCCTGACTGTATCTCTGGTGGAAATCAGTTGATCCGTATGTGTCATACTGTTTTCTTTTTTCAGGATCGCTCAGAACGGCATAGGCCTCGCTGATTTTTTTAAATTTTTCCTCTGCCGCCTTGTCGCCCTTGTTTTTGTCAGGGTGATATTTTACCGCAAGTTTCCTGTAAGACTTTTTGATTTCTTCGGCAGTGGCTGTTTTTGCCACTCCCAATTCCTTATAATAATCTTCGGCTGCCATAGTATATTATATCCTCGTAGTATAGATTCTCTCTCAGAGATAATTTAATTTTGTAGTAAGTGCTGTCAAGCCCGTAATTTCAGTATCTGTGAAGATTTATGAATACGGAAGTTTGGCAAAACAGGCCTGTGTTTTAAAGTTTTGCTTTATCTGTCTGTTTTCAGTCTGTCCAGTCTCAGTCTCTGGCGTACATCAAAAAGCCTTGCAGAAGAAGCATGTACCGCAATTATTACCCCGAATCCTGACGCACATGCGATGAGAAATATTATCAGGATCTGATATTTTACTGCTTCCATGGGAGGATTGCCGCCGAGAATCTGGCCCGTCATCATTCCGGGAAGGCTTACGAGTCCTGCCACTGACATGGAGTTTATTATCGGAGTCATGGCACTTCGGATGCTGTCCTTTTTGATTTCTGATATGGCATCCTGGGCCTTGTGTCCCAGCATGAGCCTTGCCTCGATCTCATCTTTTCTGTCCCATGCTCCCTGACTCAGCCTGTCAAGGCCGAGGGCTATGCCTGTCATTGTATTGCCAAGAAGCATTCCAAGTAAGGGTATGGCGTATTGAGGGGTGTACCAGGGCTTGATTTTAATTATTATCGTCAAGGCCAGAATTGTTATCGTAAATGATGAAACCATAAGAGGGAGCGCACCCATCATAAAACCCGAGGCTCCGCTGTGTTTTCTCTTCTGTCTTCCGTAAACTTCTCTGGCTGCTGAAAGAAGCATGATTACTGATATTAAGCTTATCCATAAAGGGTTCGACTTCTCGAATATAAATTTGAGAGCTATGCCGACAAGGGAAAGCTGTATAAAGGCCCTTGCCGCGCTTGAAATAAGGATTCTCGATATTCCAAGACGCATTCTGTAGGCGATGGCCGCAAGCACGGCAATGAATACCGCCGAAACCGAAAGGTCAAGAACTGACAGTTTGATTATTGGTTCCATTTATCCCTCTGTCAGCTTGCCATTATTCATTATAAAAAGCCTTGAAGCGATCCTGTCAGCCTGGGCAGTATCATGGCTTACCCATATTACCGGGCATCCCGTACTTTTTGAAAAATCTGATATGATGTTTTCGACTCTTTCTGTATTTCCTGGATCAAGATTGGCTGTGGGTTCATCGAGAAGAAGAGCCTCTGGTCTGTTCTCGAGCAGCCGCAATATTGAAAGTCTCTGCTTTTCTCCACTTGAGAGCCTTTTTATTTCCCATTCAAGGATATCATTTTCAAAGCCCATAATGCCGAAATCAGTCTGTTCCGGAAATATGAAATGATCCCTTACCCTGTCTTCCCACCATGAACTACTTGCTGGAAGAAGCCCCACCTTTTTTCTCCATTCAGGCCCTGAGACCATGTTCATGGAGGTTGTCCCAAGGAAGACATCCCCATCATGGGGAATTATATCCACAATTGCCTTGAGCATAATGCTTTTCCCTGATCCTGAATCACCTTTTATGCAAACGGTTTCACCAGGATTTATTTCCAGGTTCACAGGGCCGATATCAAGGGCCTTAAGCCCGGAAACGATAAGCTTTCCAGGCATTTATCCGGCATCCTTATTTTTCTTCCACGCTTTTATGGCTATCATTACAGCAGATATGGCCGCAGGGGTTATTCCCTCAATTCTGGATGCCTGCCCCACTGAAGAAGGTTTTATTTTTTCCAGCTTGCCCTTAAGCTCTGTTGAAAGTCCCTGTATGATGCTGTAGTCGAATCCGTCGGGAATCCTTATTTTTTCAATGTCCCTGAATCGCTCAATTTCCTGCATCTGCCTGCTTATGTAACCCTCATACTTGATTTCGATTTCAACCTGGCGGCTGGCTTTTTCAGGGATTTTGTTTTCCGGGGGCGCAAGGGCTTCGACCGCAGAATAATCAAGCTCGGCTCTTTTAAGAAGCTGATCCATGTGAGCGCCTGTGGTGATTGGCGAAGATCCCTTGGATTCAAGCCACTCGTTGTTTTCTGGAGTTGGTCTGACAGTTGCAGCCTTGACCCTTTTAAATTCAGAATCAATTATAGCCCTTGTGTCTTCAAGTTCCTGAAAACGATCCTTTGATATCAGGCCATATTCAAATGCTTTTGCCGCAAGCCTTAGATCTGAATTATCTTCCCTCAGAATCAGCCTGTATTCAGCCCTTGATGTGAACATTCTGTATGGTTCTTTGGTTCCCCGTGTCACAAGGTCGTCAACAAGAACGGCCATATATGCTTCGGATCTGTCGAGGATGAATTCCGGCCTTTTTTGAATTTTGCATGCAGCGTTTATTCCTGCCCATATTCCCTGGGCTCCTGCTTCTTCATATCCTGATGTTCCGTTTATCTGGCCTGCCGTGAAAAGACCTGAAATGAGCTTGGTCTCAAGGGTGGGCTTCAGCTGCAAAGGATTGATGTAATCATATTCTATGGCATAGGCCGGGCGCATTATTTCTGCTTCTTCGAGTCCTTCGACGGATCTCACGAACTGAATCTGAACCTCGACTGGAAGACTGTTACCAAGACCGCTTGCATAGATTTCGTCTGTCTCAAGGCCTTCTGGTTCTAAGATTACGTTATGGGTCTCCTTTTCAGGAAAGCGCATTGTCTTGTCTTCAAATGAAGGGCAATACCTGGCTGAAACGCCTTTTATGGTTCCATTATAAAGCGGTGAAAGATGTATGTGATCCTGAACTATTTGTCTGCTTCTCGTATTTGTTCTGCCCATGAAGCTTGGGTATTGAACCGGCATTTCGCCTGAAGTTCTGTATGAAAAAGGGACAGGCACATCATCAGGCATATGAACTGAAAATTTGGAAAAATCGATGCTGCGCCTGTGGAGTCTCGGAGGAGTTCCTGTTTTCATTCTCCCAAGCTCAAAACCGAGTTCCCTGAGATGCTCGGGAAGGCTGTAAGATGCGAACTCTCCTGCTCTTCCTGCCTTTATGGAGCTTGTTCCGATGTGAACGAGGCCGCTGAAAAATGTTCCTCCTGCGAGAATGACTGCGCCTGCCATGAATCCGAAACCTGTGTGATCTATGACGCCGACTATTTTCCCGTCTTCAACTACAAGGCGTTCAACTATTCCCTGTTTGAGATCAAGATTTTCACATGATTCCATTACCGTTTTCATGGTCATGTGGTATTTTTTCTTGTCGTTTCTGGTTCTTGTGGAATGAACAGCCGGCCCTTTTTTGGTATTAAGGGTCCTGTACTGAAGGGCTGTAATGTCAGCCGCCCTCGCCATCGCGCCGCCGAGGGCATCGATTTCCCTTACAAGTGCGCCTTTTGCAGTACCGCCAATTGAAGGGCTGCAAGGCATGGCCGCAACCTTGTCAAGATCTATGGTCAAAACAAGAACCGAGCAGCCCATTCTCGCCGCTGCAAGTGCTGCTTCGCATCCTGCGTGGCCTGCTCCGGTAACAATAACGTCGTATTTTTTATTATAAAAAGCCATTTTATCTTTTTTTAGGATTCCTTAAGTTGGGCCGTTTGTGTTATCCGTGTTTCAGAAAAAAACAAAAACGAAGTATATCACCAGTTTGAACAAGGTCAAGCAAATGCAGGCAAGATATAATGATTTGAATAACTATCTTCGCTCTCTTTTTGGGGAAAGAGTGCAGAAGATAACGGTCGATGCGGGTCTTACATGCCCTAACAGGGATGGAAGCCGAGGAACCGGCGGGTGCATTTATTGCAATCCCCAGGGGTCAGGAACCGGCCTGAGCGTCCAGGGTATTCCCATAGCAAGGCAGATAGAATCTGCGAAAAAAGGAGTGGGCCAGAGGTATAAGGCCAAGAAGTTTCTTGCTTATTTCCAGTCATTCACAAACACATACGCACCTGTGGAACGCCTTAAGGAAATGTATGACGAGGCTTTTTCAGTCGAGGGCGTTGTCGGGCTTTCAATTGGAACAAGGCCTGACTGCGTGGATCAGGAAAAGATTGATCTTATTGCTGGCTATGCTGAAAAACATCTTATCTGGATGGAATACGGGCTTCAGTCAGTTCATGATTCAACCCTTGATATAATAAACCGCGGCCATGATTATGAGACATTTGTTAAGGCCGTGGAAATGACAAAAAACCGGGGCATAAAAATCTGCTGCCATATTATTCTCGGACTTCCAGGCGAAACACGCGGGATGATGCTCGCGTCAGCAAGAAAAATAGCCTCTCTTGGAATAGACGGCGTCAAGCTTCATCTTTTATATGTTGTCAAGGGAACAGCTCTCGATGAAATGTACAAAAAGGGGGATTACACATGCATGTCAAGGGATGAGTATTCTGAACTTGCCTGCGACTTTCTGGAGCTTCTTCCTCCTGAAATGATAATTCACCGGATAACAGCTGACCCCCATCCTGACGAGCTTGTTGCTCCTATGTGGGCACTTGACAAGACACCTAACCGTCAGGCTGTAATAAAGCTCCTTGAAAAAAGGGACACCTGGCAGGGGAGACTCTACGAACCATGCTCTGGTTAATATTTGCAATCATTATTCTTTCTGTTCTTTATGGACCAGCTTTGTGGGCCGGTTCGGTTCTGGCAAGAAACAGCAAGTCCGAGTATTTTTCAGGAGATGGATTTGAGTTCGCCCGCCTTTTGCTGAAAGAGCTTGGCATGGATGATGTGAAAGTGGAAGAGAGCCTTGCAGGCGATCATTATGACCCTTTATTGAATATTGTCCGTCTGACAAGATTCAATTGCGGCAAAAGATCGCTGACCTCAGTTGTAGTTGCTGCCCATGAGATTGGCCACGCAATCCAGAGACGGGAAGGATATCTTCCCCTGGTTTTAAGAACAAGACTCGCCCATGCTGGTTTTTATGCTGAAAAGGCCGGCGCTTTTCTTATTCTGGGCGTCCCCATAATAATCTCTGTTCTCAGAGTCCCTGCCGCAGGACTTCTGGTCGCAGCCGGAGGATTTCTGGCTCTTGGATTCCCAATTGTGGTTCATCTTATTACTCTCCCAGTGGAGTTTGACGCAAGCTTCAGAAGGGCCCTTCCCATACTTGCCGAAGGTAAATGGATTCCGGCTGAAGATTTAAAAGAGGCGAGAAAGATTCTTCTTGCCTGCGCCCTGACCTATGTAGCCTCTGCCCTTGCAGGCATACTCAATTTCTGGAGATGGATAAGATTCATAAGATAACAATTAGCTTTCCCGGGTTGAAAAAGTCGCAAAAACTCTGATTCCAGTCATTCTGGCGCAGGCCGGAATCCAGAAGTCTCTGAAATACTGGATACCGGATTAAGTCAGGTATGAAGCGGACGCCTTTTTTTGATTTTTTGTGAGGCTATCAGGGCTAACTTCTATAAATATAATCTATGCATATATAAAAACCGATTAGAATTATCGATTTGACTTCGTTTTCTTCTATAGCCTAATTATCCTTAAAAAACTCAAGAGGATATCAATGGCAGAGACAACAACAAGCAGATTATTCACCGCAAGCCTCCCTGATTTAATTTATATCTCCTTCCGCCTTATTATAGGAGGCGTATTTATATGGGCCGGAGCAGTAAAACTAATGGATCCCAAGAGCTTCGGCCAGATCATATCCCAGTACAGAATCGTCCCTGAAATGTTTCTTCCTGTCATTGCAATCGGACTCCCTCTGATTGAAGTGCTGGCCGGGCTTGGTCTGATTGCGGACAAACCCTATTGCCTGAGCCTAATTACCTCCATGATAATCATGTTCATCATTATACTCTGGTTTGGAATTCTGAAAAATCTCGATATAGACTGCGGATGCTTTTCAGCTTCTGAGCAGAATTACCATGATGGACTTAAAACAGCTTTCAAAAGGGACTGGGGGCTTCTTGCCATGTCCTTTTATCTGTTTTTTCACAGGGTTCGTTTTAAACAGTTATTTGTTTTCTAATTTTTTTTAAGGAGGTTTATTGATGAAACGTTTTTCAAGAATTATCACAATAATTGCTGCTACTGCTTGCGTATTCATTGCAACAGGGGCGGTCTATGCTAACGAGTTCAGCAAGCAGGAACTGACAAATGAAGAAATAGCCGTGAATTTTTATAATGAAGTTAAAAGGGGCGGCTATGAGGTTGTAAATACCGCCGAGCTTAAGAAATGGATCGATGAGAAAAAGGATATCATACTCGTTGACACCATGCCTCTTGAAAGCAGCTACAAGAAAAACCATCTTCCCAAGGCTCTCCAGATGGAGTTTCCAATTCCTGAAATGACAGAAATTAAGCCTGATGTTCAGGATGCCCTTGTTAAGCTTCTCGGCGTTGAGAAGAACAAAACAATCGTTTTTTACTGTGGATTCCCGAAATGCACCAGAAGTCACAATGCCGCAATGTGGGCCAAGAAACTCGGATACACAAATGTTTACAGATATCCGGGCGGAATCAAGGCTTGGATGGAGTCAGGTTTTCCTGTTGAGCCATAAGATCATCGAATAATAAGAATTATAATTTTATGTAGGGTGTGTGCCGTCCTTGCACGCACCATGCTTTTGAACAAAACGGTGCGTGGAAAAGCGCCACGCACCCTACATTTTGTCTTATTTCAACATCATTGCCTTTCGGGGCTAAATGGTATCTGCATATCCAAATTGTTTAGATACCTACGCCCATAAAAAGGAGATGGACTTAAAAGCCGGTTTACGTCCGTTTCCAGCACTCTCAGATGCTTTTTTCTGATTGACAATATCGTGAATCATTCATTTAAACCTTGACAACACCCCTGTTTGCAACGTTTTATAAAAAACTGTTTTCCAAATCTTCTTTTATTGATTCGATTAATCCCACATCCTTAAGAAAGTGATCTTATGCCTGATATGGATCTAAACACATTTTTTGTAAAAACAACGGCATTGGTGTCGGCCCTTCCTCTACAGGTTCAGATAGTTGGCTGTTTCATAATTGTTCTGTCCCTGGCATTTTTATGGAAATATCTTATTAAAGGTCTTTATCTGTCCTTTAAGCTTCGGAATCTTCTAAAGGATCTCAGGAATTTCAAAAAGACCAAAGGAATAGATCCTTCGGAACTTTTTTCTGCCAAGCGGGGCAGGGAAATGTTCCATCTCTGGACTGAATATAAAGATACCCTTCATCCCCAAAAAAGAATCAATCCTGAAACAGGTGAAGAAGAAATCCATGCACTGAGGGCAACTGTCCCTGCCGAGGCTTTTTTCAGTACCCAGGCTCTTGTGGACAGTCGTCTGAGCGCTGATTTTTTCAGGCATCTTCCAGGTATTTTTACGGGCCTTGGCATAATCGGGACTTTTTCTGGTCTGATAAAAGGTTTGAAAGCCTTCAACGTTTCTGAAAATACCGAAATTGTGCGTAAAAGCCTTGAAAGCCTGCTTGCCGGAGTATCAGAGGCTTTTGTCGTATCTGCCATAGCAATTGGCCTTGCAATGCTCGTCACTCTCATAGAAAAAAGTCTGCTTTCTTCACTTCACCGTAAAATTGAGCAGCTCTGTTATATAATAGACAGTTTTTTTGAAACAGGAGCCGGAGAGGAATACCTTGAAAGACTTGTTAAAGCGTCTGAGGATTCGAGCGTTCAGTCAAGGAATCTGAAGGATTCCTTTATCATGGAGCTTAAACAGACCATGTTCGAGCTCAATCAGAAACAGATCACCGCATTTAACGAGCAGATGTCAGTTTTTGCCCATGCAACGCTTACTAGTCAGAAGGATCTTGGAGACCAGATTGTCAAAAGCATAGAGGCCGGAATTTCCAAACCCCTCGAGTCCATTGCCGAAGTGTTCCGCGGACAGAGGGAGAGGGCAGGGGATGAAATAAGTTCGGCCCTTGGCGACGTGCTTTCTTCCTTTTCCAAAGATCAGAACGAGCTTCTTGGCGGCCAGATAACAGGAATGAATGATATTCAGCAGAAAACCTTGACGGCTCTTGAATCAGCGGTCAATCAGCTTAATAAAATGATGTCTGATCTTAATGATGCAGGACGCGGCGCTACCGATGCTATGGCCGAAAAAATGACGGACGCGGTTTCTTCCATGGAAGTCCGCCAGAGAATGATGAATGCAACGATGTCTGAATTTGTTGAGCAGATAAGGAATCTGGTCAGCCAGTCCCAGTCAGAAACATCCAGAAAACTGCAGGAGATTATTTCTGAACTTGGCAGCCAGGTTTCTCTGATGGTTTCGGAACTGAGAAACCAGGCCAATGATATGACTGTAATGAATAAAACCACACATAGTGATCTCTCCCTTGCCACTGTTAACGCGATCAGCTCGGTTTCAACCGAACTGAAAAATTCCATGCAGACCATGCAGAACCAGATTCTTCAGCTTCTGAACGTTATAGAAAAACAGCAGGAACGCTTTGTTGACAGAACAGAGAAGGCTGTTATTGATTTTTCCAAAAATGTCGAAAATACGGTTTCTCTTTCAACAGGCAAAACAACAGAGATGATCAGCAGTCTCTCCCGCATGGTTGAGACGAGCAACGACAACACAACAACTGCAGTCAGATCCATTCACCTTGCTGTCACTGACCTTACTGAAATAACAGGAACCTCTGCCAGGGACATGAACGAAGGCTCTAAAAATCTTCTCATGTCTTCCGAGGAATTTGGCAAGGCATCAAGGGGATTGACCGGAATACTTGATAAACTCTCGCTTATTGGCAAGGATATGTCTTCGTCATCATCATCCGTTGCAGGAGCTGCGAGGATGCTGGAAGGAATATCGAGCGATTTCAGGGATTCGAAGCAAAGCCTCTCTGCTATGCTTGATAATGTCAGCATCATTGTTGAATCAGCCAGAAGGGAAGCGAGTCTCACAGAAGATGTCCTGAGCAGGATAGACGGTTCTGCCAAGAAGCTTTTTGCAGCCCAGCAGCAGGCGGATGGTTATCTTTCATCTGTTTCAGAAGTTCTGACTACAACGCATAAGGAGTTTTCATCAAATATGCGTTCCACACTTAAAGATGTTAATACCCAGTTTTTTGATCATCTTACTACGGCTGTTTCAAAGCTTCGTGAGGGGATTGAGGAGCTTGAAGCCACCATCGGCAGAATTGGCGGAAGTGTTTCCCGGGAGGTATAGAAAATATGCTGGGCGGACGTATAGTTATAAAGCGAGGGTCAGAGGATGAAGCTGAAAAGCCGTTCTGGATTTCTTTTGCCGATCTCATGACAGCGCTCATGGTTCTTTTTCTTGTTGTAATGAGCGTAGCACTTCTTGCTGTAACCAAGACAGTTACGGAAGTTGAAAGGGCAAAAACTTCAAGGGAGTCTGACATTGACAGCCTTATAGACAAAATGAAGGAAATTACAGTTAATTTTCCGGGCGTGACCGTGGATCAGGAACGCAAGGTAATAGATTTTGGGGAAAGGGCCAGATTCGAGACCGGAAGTTACAAACTTACTCCTGATCAGGCAAAACTTCTGAGATCCTTTATTCCTGATATTCTTGCGGTCGCAAATGACGATCTTGGTAAAAAATGGCTGAAGAGAGTTGTTGTCGAGGGTTTTGCTGATTCAAGGGGGACATATCTGTATAATCTTAATCTTTCACTTCAGAGGAGTCAGATGGTTCTTTGCGCACTTCTTGCAAATCCTCTTCCAGGAGAGATTCCGCTTGCTCCTGAAATTCGTGAGCAGATCCGGGAGCTTTTCATGGTGGGCGGATATTCCTTCAATTCTGCTAAATCCTCTTTGGAAGCCAGTCGGCGAATTGAAATGAGACTCGAATTTCTTGGCATAGGAGAAAATCGTCCTTCCACAGAGGGCATTGTCAGGGGTGATTTTGGTAACTGCGTACTTGGAATGTAGCATGAACCCGCTTAATACCCTCATAAGCGATCTGAACGCCATCAATATTAAAGTCGCGGGAGAAATGCGCTTTGGTGACGATTCCATAAAAAAAATACAGACAGAGGCAAAAAAAATCCACTCATGGCTCAGCCATGTCTCAAATACAAAACCGCCGGATAAAATGATACGTGATGCGGTTTTATCTTTCAGGTCTTCATTCAGATTAAAAGGTTCAAGGGAGACCAGGTTTGTTTGCTGGGGAGCTGCAACGAGATTAGAAGATGGTAAATACCTTCTGATAGAGGATGACAGGCTTTTTCAGAGGCTTATGACGTCAGTCGATGGCTATTTGCTTGAGCCAAAGGAATTCCGCAGATGCTTCAGGGGGCTTCTTGCCGCTTATTTCGGATATGATCCTGATGATAAGGCTTCGACTGAAACTGGCAAAAAGAACTGGGAGTTTTTAAGATTCTATCTTGAAAAGAAAATCAGTCAGTTAAGCATTTCAGGACTTTCTATGCATGACTGGATGAATGCCATACTCGAACACAGAAATCTCCTTTCAAATAACCCCTGCGAAAGATATGGCAAGGGCTTTTTAACCGGCGAACAAGCGGAACTTGACATATCTGCTTCTACCTGGGTTTCAAGGGCAATTTTCAAGGCGAGATTTTCAGCTGCCATTGAGTGCGGTGATGACGAGTTCATAAGTTATCTTCCAAAGCTCATGAAAATGCTCGAAGACAGACGTTACGCCCGCTTTCTCGATAAGGGCCTTTCCATGATTCTGGACAGATATTCATCCTTCGGAATAGAGCATATTAATCCTGAACTTATGTATTTTTCGGTCAGACATTGGAAGAATCCCTGGATTTTTTCGGAGATATCAAAATGGAAGATGGTTTCATCTGAAGCAAGAAATATGGTGGCAAGATGGATACGGGTGGATCTTCTTAAGCGGTTTTTTGAATTTTTTTCAGGAGACGGATTCAACAGCTCGAGGCGTTCTGATTTCTGGATTCGGCATATTGCTCGAATCAGCGAGATGTATTTTGCCCTTGGCAGGGACGCCATGACTGACAGGCGCCCGGAATTCATGGATCAGAAAAGAAAAATGGAAGGCAGACTTATCGCCATTGATGACGGCCTTAGCATTCTTCATAATAACGCCCTCATAATGAAGGTCGGGGATCACTGGTTTGTCGAGTTTGGCGGCGTGGGCGGAGCCGTTTATGTTTACAGCCAGCTCCCATTCAGCCCTGACGAGACTGTCAATGTGAACGTTTCCATGCTCAAAGACAGAAACCTTGCAAAAGACAGGCTTCATCACAAGGATAATTACCACGGCTTTTCAAGATGGGAAGAACAGTTCGAATTCCATCTGGAGAATTTTTTTTGGATAAGCAGATAAGATCCCGATCATGCTTTTGGGCTTGTGGATCATTATCAGTGTGGTTTCCCGCCTTGCTGGATCGAGTCAGATTATACCCTTGAGCCTTAACGCCTCAAAGGTAATTTCCTGGCGAAGGGGAAGATCCTTTGGGGTATTGATCTCCATATTGGTTGCAAAAAACCATACCTTGCCACCTGATTCGACATAGCCTGTGAGCCAGCCAACTTTTTGTGACCATCCGGTCTTTGCCCTTATAGTATGGGAAGATGTCTGTTCAATAATCATGAGCTTTTTGAGCAGTTCGTATGATGACGTTTTAAAAGGATACGCTCTGGTATAGACTTTTTTAAGAAAATCAATCTGTTCAAAGGCGCTGATCCTTAAATCCCCACTAAGCCAGAATGTGGTGATTTCGGGGCCAGCCTGCTCATTTCCGTATTTTATTTTTTTAAGATAGAACTCGTACTTGTCTTTGCCCACACGTTTTGCAAGCTCCTGATAAAACCAGACACATGAAGATGGGAAAGCTGTCTCCATGGATTGGTCTTTATTCCAGCTTGGAATCTCCTGGTTTTTACCGTCCCATTTTATAATTTCTTTTTCATCTGCCACTGCACCTTCTTCAAGAGCTATGAGCGTGTTTGGTATCTTGAAGGTCGATGCAGGAAGAAAACGGGATCTGGCGCGGTCTTTATTGTGACAAAATGTCTTGTCGCCTTTCAGAGATGCAATGACTATGGTTCCATTAATTTTTTTATTTTTGAAAAGATTTGAAATATCAGGATCTTCAACAAAAGTTTCGCTATGTGCCTGGGTCGCTAAAACAAAAAAGAAGGAAATAGCAACGCAAAAAAGGAATTTATTCATTTCTCTATCTTTATGTGTGTTTTTTGAGCAGCTATGCTCTGTTTTTTTTCGAGGGTCAGGCAGAATCCTAAAGTTTTTGCGGAGCTTTTTTCAAAAAGCGACCCGCCGGAGGCACATATCTTCCTAATCAGTCTGTCTTTTCCCTTGGCATCTGCATTCATTTTTTTATTCAAAGCGCAGAGCCAAGGGAAGAGTCAAATCTATCCGCCTGCAAAGACCGCGATCATGATTTGTGCTATCAGGATTTTCAAGATAGTGGCCGCAGGAAAAATCATCGCATAGCATATTTCCACGCGGTCAGAAGGGACGGTTCTGTAAGCGTATGCAAGTATTGCGGGATTGCCTGTGACACCGGCTGTTATACCGAGTAGTTCGTCAAATGGAATCCGCATGACATAATGGCCGATAATCATAGGGATCAGTGCGAGGGCCAAAAGAATGCATGCACCGGCAATAATCAGGGTAAATCCGCTGTCCTTGACCACATTTATGAATGGAGCGCCTGAACTCATTCCAACCTGGGCAAGAAATATGGAAAGACCAAAGTTTCTAAGGGTGATGTTTGCTGAAAGCGGCATTGTCCAGGTAAGTTTTCCGGTTCGGCCAAGTTTTCCGAGGATAAGAGCGACAATGAGCGATCCTCCGGCAATCCCCAGCTTGATCGTTCCTATCATGGGAACAGGTATTGGTGTAACGCCCAGAAGAACGCCCAGAACCATTCCTATGCCAAGGGAAATATAACTGAATTCGGTTGTAGTCTTGATCGAGTTGCCGAAGAATTTTCTCAAATCATCAAATGACTTGCGGTTTGCAAGCAAGCCGATACGATCACCGTATTCAAGGGTAATGCTTGGTGTGATAAGCATTTCGGAGTCACCGCGCTGGATATGGGAGATGGTTGCTTCAATACCTTCAGGCATCTTTAAATCGGACAGCATCATTCCAATAAGATTGGGTTTTGAAACAAAAACGTGGAGATAATCGATGTCGCTGCGATCACAGACAAGACGGCCAGTGGCCTGTTTGCCCAGCATCTCGCGTGCAGAATCAATCGAAGCCTTGTTTATGCCTTCAAGAAACAGAACATCGTCAGCGCCCAGAATCAGCTCGGGATCAGGATGCATGTTTTCATTTCCTATGCGGGCCAGAAGAATTCGGACTCCCACAGGCAATCGAGGGACTATTTCTCCGATCGGACGTCCTATCACATCTGCCGAATGGATGGCTACCTCGAGAAGCTCAAGTCTTGATGAAGAAGATGCCTCGATATTAGGTTTTATTATAAGCTGCATGACGTACATGCAAAGGATGGCGCCAAACACACCAAAAGGATATGAAAGGCTGTAGCCGACCGCAGGCTCGGTGTTTTTCGCAGCTTCCATGGCAGCCTGCATACATGCGGAACTTGTTCCTGACCCTGCGAAAAGACCGACAATCAAAGGATTGGAAGTATTAAGCACATACATTTCTATGATGCTTACGGCAGATGCGGCGATCAGAGCTATCACGGCAAGCAGGTTGAATTTGCGCCCTGCCTTGCCTGTCAGACCTTCGAAAAACTGTTTCCCATACTGCACGCCAAGTCCATAAAGAAACATGACCAGTCCCAGTGTGCCGACCATAGGTGGAGGTTGGCTCTTGGTGGCGATTGCACCAATGAAAAGGCCTGAAAAAATAACGGCTCCAACACCAAGGGAAAACCCCTTGATATTTATTGAGCCTAACGCATATCCTGTGGCAATTACCAGAAACAGAGCCAGGAACGGCTGCTGGTTTAGAAATGAGATCAGTATCTCCATATTATCCCCTTTTTTGCTTTGTTGTTTTGTTCCAGCAAGGCACCATAAATGAACGCGACCAGCCTCGGCTTTTTCCACCTGTTTAAGGCTATTTTGCTATTATCATTTGGAAATGGAGCTGATCTGTCAGAATATGCTTAAAGCTTTCAACAGAAACATAATCTGCCTGTTTTTGTCTATCGTTTTCTGTTGAGAGGGCAAATTGTCTTTTTATCGAAAATCTAATCCTCAAATACAGTATGCACGGACATAAACTGAATTTCATAAGACATGTGAATTTAAAAAATATTTCCATATGTTATATATTAGTATGTCTCAATAAGACATACGAAATTTTTACGGCTTGTATTGCTTAAAAACACTTAGATATTAGAAAAATTGTATTGACGCATCTATCAGTGAAAAGATATTTGCTTATGTTATGGATAAAAGTTAACGAGCATCTTTCAGGAATATTTGAATAAATGTGTTAAGTGTAGTTTTAGATCTTTGGGAACTGTTAGAATAAGCATTATGTTGCATACTGCAATGTTGATATTGGGGATTAAAAAGGAGGGCGTTTTGAAAAAAATTGTCATTATTATTGGATGTTTATTTGTCTTGAACGGTTGTGCAGCTTTGGTGAAAAGGATAATTAATCCTGATCCGCCTTTAACAGAATTAAAATTTGAAGATATAACCATAAAAACCGATAATGGCGATAACTTTTTTAAAAACATTGTGGTTAAATCATCCGGCTATAATATTGTTATTACCTGCAATCTTTCAAGTAATTCAAAATATGATTGTGTTAACACTTATGATTTTCAACTGGTTGATCAAGATAACACAACCCAAAGAAAAGTTATTTCTGTTAATAAGGGGGAGTCTAAGCCAATAAGTCTTAGCTGTAGCAGGAGTGACTTTGATGGAGAAATTAAAGATATTAAAATAATTTTGAAACAATCCAAAAAAATATCAGAAACCGAGGCCAATAAGAATACTCCTGTAAGTGATGAGAATACTCCTGTTAATTATAAGTTTAGCCTTCATAAGCCTTCTTATAACAAAGATAAATATTTTTCAGACTCTAATATTTCAATACGTTTTGATATTGAACAGTCTGGGATTTCTTTTAATATTACAAATAAGTCGGGTGGAAGAATTAAGCTTGATTGGGATTCTTTTTCATTTGTTGATGTAAATGGAGCTGCTCATAGAGTTATTCATTCTGGGGTAAGAATAATTGACAAGGAAAAACCTCAAGCAATTGCCATTATCCCACCTTCGGCCCAAATAAGTGATTCGATATATTTGTCAGATTATATAGAAAGTTCAAAGATCTGGGAAAATAAACCTTTGTTTCCAACTGACAAGGGGTTAGCTGTAGTATTAGTAAAGGGTAAAACATTCTCAATTTTTATGCCCCTTGAAATCAACGGTGTAGTGAAAAATTATAACTTTGTATTTAGAATTGATGATGTGTAATAGCACAACCCAATTAGTTTTCTTATTATAACTCGTTAGGAGACGAGTTATAATAAGGATCTATAACCCCCTTACATAGCCTTATTTAGTAAATATTGAAATAAAGATTTATATTCGGTCATACTATTATTTTACAATGCCTAAGTGTAGAATAGATTTCATTATCAGTATTTCTTATTTAGAAATAAGCAACATTTTTTCTGCAAATTCATCTGGTTCTTTACTCGATAAATAATCAGTATTAATCATTTTTGCGAAGTCTGGGAGAGGCTTGTTTGAATACCCCATAATTTCTCTGAGAGCATCGACTCTTTCAGCAGGCTTGGAAACCAATTCTGATCCGATATCGCTCCAGTTTGCCAGAATATAGCGTTTGAGCCTAGATTGAGATTCAATTACTACCTTTTCATTTTTGTTTATGGGCTCAAGAGCTACATGATACGAACTTGGAGAATATTCATAAGCTCCTCCAGATATTGCATCCGTTCCTGACCCACAAAAACCCCCACTTATTATATTCCCCCAGAACCAGCCAGATAAGCGTCCTTCCAGATTGATAATTTGAGGGTTGTAACCTTCCTTTTTGATTGTTGCCTGCATTGAATCTTTTCGAGAAACTGATCCCGTCCAAGGGGTTTTGCCAACGTCATTTCCATTAATTTGTACTATAGCGTCTATAGGTGTGGAATTTATGGAAACGCTTTGTTCTGTCCTATTAATAATAGTTGCACAACCTGCGAATAACAAAATACATAAAAGAAATTTTACATTATTTATGAGGCATTTTTTACTATTCGACTTCATCATTCTTTCCTTCTTGCGCTTTGGCTCATGTTTGGATTAAGTTCTGTTTAAAAAAGTTACTAAATGGACAGGAATTCAATGTTTTGCTAAATCATAACTATTATTCCTTAAAAATATCGGTATTGAATTAATTAAAAACACAATTTATCAAAAGCACATCATACCTGTTCTTGTCCATCATTTTTATTCCCGTTTTCTGATCAAAGATTTGCATATCTCCTGTCTCCCTTTTACTGTATTAATTGACATGTCCTGACCTTATATCTGATTGGTTATCCGATTGATGATTTGGCCGGGCCTTAGATCAATACTAATCCCCAATCTGGCGTGAATCATGGACTGGTTGCTTATATTTAAAATTTCATGGGCGTTTTTCTCTGTTTTTGTGCTTGTTGTTGTCCTGGTCATTCTGGCGAGATTCGGCAGCATTTTCAGGTGGAAAAGGGCGCTTAAAACAGAGCTTGATACTCTTGCTTCTGACTGCATCGATGATTGTACAGATGGCTGCGCCAATAATTCGGCAAGGCATTCAGGCATTGGAATCATCAGGGACAAATGTCTGGAAATATTCGGGGTAACTTCTCCTGAAATAATGGAATTAAAGGATATTCCTGATTTTGTGGCTGAAATCGCGGCCTGCTATCATCCTGAGTCTGAAAGGCCGGAGCTTGAGGTCAGCATAGGTTCAATCGCCAGAAGCCTTGATCTTGCCCTTTCACGGTTCGAATCAATTATGGATCGTCCTGGTTTCTGGCGTCTAAGGTTTGTCAGAATCCGTCATATTAAGGACTCCCTGGATTATTACGAGACCATCACAGACACTGCGATCTGGAAATGTTATCAGAAATACAGAAAGAAGATTCAGGTTCTTTTGAAACTCAATCTTTACCTTGTTCCAGACCCTTTTTCATGGCTTGCATATCTTTCGCGAAGGCTTCTTCTGCTTCTTCTGACAAAATGCCTTCTTGCGGACATTTATCTTTTTGTGGGTAAACTTGCCCTGAATGCCTATGATATTGAAAAAAGCACTGTTTCGGATGATGAGAAGGAGACTCTTGAGAACGCTCTTGAAGGCCTAAGCATGGCTGCGGATGATAAGGAAGAGGAAGATGCCGTCAATTCAGAGCTTAGTAGTCCTGAGCTTCTTGAACTCAGAAAGAGGCTCATCAGTTTCAGGCATCTCATTATGTCAAATCCAACGTTTGGCGAGTGGAAGGCTGCGGTGGTCGAGGCTGCCGGGATCATTTCCGGAAAATATTTTCCTGAATCGGAGCGCCCTGTTGAAGAAGCTGCGATTGGTCCTCTTGTGGAACGAGGTCGGCACTGGATAAGCACATTCAGAAAGGCCGAGGATTATCCTTTGCTTGGAAAATTTTACGGAGTCAGACTTAAAACCCTGAGAAAGGCAAAGGATTTTACCAGCGCGATTACAGGCGGCAGACTTTGGCCCGTGATCGGGACTGCTGGCAAAGTGTGGGCATGGCTGAAATGGCCGTGGAAAGCTTACAGACTTGCCCAAAAAGCTTCTCCCTGGGGAATCGCCGCTGAAATAGGATGGGCAGGAGCAAGAAAGGCGGGGCTTGCTTATCTGTCAAAACATTTTAGCTCGCCTGCTTTGAGCTTGAACAGGTCTATAAGGAGTCCTGGATGATTGCAGATAAGAAAAAAAACAGGCTATCTTTTCATGTGTTCCGTCTTTTTTGAGACTTTATGCAATGTGAGTTATCGACAGTTTTTCATTGATTTTAGATATATACGCTTCCACAGCCTTTACAGCATCTGCCGCAGAGCTTGTTATGCCTCCAGTATAACCCGAACCTTCGCCTATCGGATATATGTTCTTTGTGTTTACAGATTCAAATTTTTCATTGCGTTTGATCAGCACCGGAGATGAGGCTCTAGTTTCAGCGCCTAATAATATGGCCTGATTCGAAATAAACAAAGGAACTTCTTCTTTCCATTTTTCAAACGCGGCCAGCAGCTCATTGATTATGAATTCAGGGAAAATGTCTTTCATATCAGCTGGAACAGCGCCCATCTTGTATGAATTATCATTTAAAGCGGCTGAATTTTTCCCTTCTAAAAAATCCATAAGATTCTGGGCAGGCACCTCCCATCTTCCTCCTCCTGCTTTAAAGGCCTTTCTTTCGATACTCTTTTGGAATTCTATACCTGCCAATGGGCAGGTTGATTCATAATCGTCCGTATGGCAGGTTACAATCATTGCAGAATTTGAAAATGCCGAAGATCTCTGAGAATAACTCATCCCATTTACAACCATCATGCCTTGTTCTGATGAAGCATTGATTACCTCGCCTCCCGGGCACATGCAGAAAGTATATACTCCCCTCCTGATCTTCCGGTTCGTGTAATTCAAAGAATATGTGGCTGCTCCCAAACCTTTGAAGTTCTTATATTTATTGCCGTATCTGATAAGGTTGATGGTGTCGACAGGATGCTCGATTCTCACACCAACTGAAATGGGTTTCTGCTCAATTGCGATACCTTTTTTATGCATCATCTCAAAAGTATCCCGGGCAGAATGACCGAGTGCGATAAAAATACCTGAAGATAGATATTCATTTTCTCCATTTATGATTACGCCCGAAGCCTTGCCATCCGAGATCAGGATATCCGTCATTTTTGAGTCAAAAAATATCTCGCCGCCTCTTTCAAGGATATAGCGTCTTATATTGCCGACTATTGAACAAAGCACATCAGTGCCAAGATGGGGCTTGCTGATGTAGGCAATTTCTTCGGGCGCTCCAAATTTTATAAAGGTATTTAATACCCGATTCACATGGCTCGTATTGTTATTTCTTCTGGAAAACAGCTTGCCGTCCGAATATGAACCTGCTCCGCCTTCGCCGAACTGGATATTCGATTCCGGGTCTAATTCCCTGTCTTGAATAAATCTTTGAACATCAATGGAGCGCTCTTCTATATTTTTGCCTCTTTCAAAGATTAATGGTTTGATTCCATAATCGATGAGTTCTATGGCAGCAAACATTCCTGCCGGGCCAAAACCAATTATTATCGGTCTGTCCTTTATGTTTGTCTTTCTGATCGCTTCCGGTTGTTCTGTGTATACAGGAAGGTTTTGCTTGTTCTCGAAACTGCCTGAAATATTTACGACGAAAGAGATAATATAATAGAATTGTTCATGGTTGCTGGAATCAAGTGATTTACTCAGGATTTTCGAGATTGCAATATTATCTGGGTTTAATTGCAGCTTTTCAGAAGCGGCCTTTATATATTCATCCATCCCGTCTTTTTCTATGGGAATACGCAAATTTCTGATTATAAGATCCAAAGAAAGCTCCTGAAATTATTTAAACAATTCTCTATTATGATGCCAACTACCGTTTTCTCGCTTGATTCCAGTAAGGAATGCAATCCTAACCGTCTCTCTTGCCGAGGAAAAGCAAAATGATGAAAATCAGAATTTATTTTGCCAATGATGGATATTCTATAAACAGCGGCGTCAATTAAATGGTGCTAAATATACTGACAGGACAGTCTTTGTCCTCGTTGACAAGGCGCATTTATGGCTGTAGAACTCAGGCAATTATAAATGAAGTTTGCCAAAACCTGAACAATACCTGTGAACACAATATTTGTGATTCGGGAAAGGGAATATGACAGAAGTAAAAAGCAAGGATCCTCTCCAGGGTGTAACTCTTGAGCGGATAATTACAGATCTGCATGAGAATTACGGATGGGAGGCCCTGGCTGAAAAAGTTCATGTCCGCTGTTTTGAGGAGAATCCATCCATCATGTCAAGCCTGAAATTTTTGAGACGAACTCCCTGGGCCAGAACCAAAGTTGAGCGTTTATATGTCCAGATGGTCAAGCGTAAGGGTTCTAAACCCGTTCAAAATATCGAAGGGTAGGGCGCTGAACTTTTTGCTTAACCTGTGTAATGAAAGAAGCCGTTTCAAATCATTATTCATTTCTGCTCTGATAAATCCCGGAAGGAATTATTCTTATTAAGACTCAAACATCTTTTCCAAATCAATCTGCGGATAATGATTTGTCATTACAGTCTTCAGGCTTGTCTGGCGGCCTTTGCCTTGCCGCAGATGAACTCGGCTACAAGGAACTCTTTCCGATCCAGAGAGATGCCATTCCTGTGATTCTTGCAGGAAAAGACCTTGCAGTGGCGGTTCAGACAGGTTCCGGAAAGACTGCGGCTTTTTTGCTTCCGCTTTTGCAGCGCCTGTCTGAACAAAAAGCTGTCAAATCATCATCGGTGCGGGTTCTTGTACTCGTTCCGACAAGGGAACTTGCTCTGCAGGTGGCCGAGGCTGCAAAGGTATTCTGCCGTTATATCCCTGAAAAAATTAAGATTACGGCTGTTCATGGAGGCGTTTCTATAAATCCTCAATTGAAAAGCGTCAGCACTGGCGCGGATATTCTTGTCGCAACACCGGGCAGGTTAATTGATGTTGTGAATAATAACGCTGCCAGGCTTTCTCATGTAGAAACCCTGGTTCTCGATGAAGCAGACAGGATGCTCGACCTCGGATTCAAGGACGAACTCGCTATTATCCTCGGGATGCTTCCTTCCAAAAGACAGAATCTCCTGTTTTCAGCAACACTTGGAAGCAAGATTGAAATTCCAGGCATGGATTTTTTAAAAGAGGCCGTGAAAATAGGTATCGAAGAACCTGAAACTCCTCCTGAACCTGTTGAACAGATTGTCTATACTGTCGATCAGAACAGCAAAGGCCTGCTTCTCCGCCATATGATAAAAAATGGAGGATGGACTCAGGTTCTTGTTTTTGTGTCCTCAAAGCGGAGGGCGGATAATGTTACAAGAAAACTTATAACAAACGGAATAAGCGCTGAAGCATTGCATGGAGATAAAAGTCAGGGCGCGCGCAACGGAGCTTTAACCCGTTTCAAACAGGGAAAAACCAGGGTGCTTGTGGCGACGGATCTTGCTTCAAGGGGGCTTGATATTGAACAGCTACCATATGTCGTTAATTATGAGCTTCCAAGATCCGCAGCTGATTATATCCACCGCATAGGGCGTACAGGAAGGGCGGGCATGAAAGGAGTTGCAGTGACTCTTTTATCCGAGGATGATTATCAGCATATGAAGCTGATTGAAAAACGAATGGGGAAAAAGCCCGAGTATATTGATTCCGCAAGTATTCGTTTTTAGAGGAGGCCTCAACACACTACTCATTTTATCATAACAAAATCAGAACAATTCACATCTAAGCTGCTCCCAGACCATAATAATCAATAAGGAGGAAAATGATTACGGCCTGGGATACTGATCAAAAAGCTTCAAGAGCCGCTGTTACCCCGGAATGCAGACTTGAGAAATTCAGAAATATTCTTGGAATATCCGGGGATGCAAATAACCTTCTTGCAAATTTGCCCTTTGGAAATGGAGATGTTACGGCCGGAACCGAAAACGAGCTTCAGGTTGTTGTAAAGGGCTCTCCGGATGATTGCGACCTCCCTCTATTCATCAAAAACTCAAATTATTATAAAAATATTCGGGAGCAGGCCCTCCAGGATGACATGCCCACAGCCAGAGCCGAGGAGCTGGAGGAATTCCTTTCAGGAAACTCGTCACGGGTTTGGGAGCACAGCTGGGTAAGATTTCCAATGTCACGATTGTCAGGTTACGCAAGGCTCATCTTAGGCGAGGATCTTCTGAAGGACAAAAAAGAGCCGGATCTTGGTAGGCGTGATGATTCTGACAGATTTTTTTTCGAAAAGAATGGCGAAACATGGCTCAGGGTGCCTGTCAGCTATCTTTTGAAACTCGCCATTGCAGACAGCATAGGCAGAACTCCTCTCGCACACGCGACTGTAAGGGTTGCTGGCAAGAGCGCCATGGATCATTTTTTGAGCGACAACACTTCCCCAGAAACATTTTCATTCTATCCGTCATGGCTCAGAAAAACCCATTCCCACGGAGAGGAAGTGGCTCGTGAAACCCTGAAACGCTTTCTTCTGACCCATCTTCTGACACTTTATGCAGGAAAAAGATTCGGGCTTGAGGAAAACGGACAGGAAGTGAAAGTCTATTTTTCACCGCATCCTCCGGTTCGTCAGAAAAAACTGAACAGTCTGGTTACTGATTCCTTTTACAGGGAAATTTTTATGAGTCCCTGCCTTTCAGGTTGGGACAGGGGCGAAGAAAAACACAAGTACATGATTCTGTGCCATCAGGTGCTTTCAAGAAGCCAGTTGAACACCATATCAAGGCTTAAAGATTCGGGAATAATCCAGTCAAATCTTGCGGTTCTACCAAATACCTCAAATATCAGCCTTGCGAACAACGGAACGCATGTCAGCCTTGGAAGCCTGAAACTCACCCGGCTATGCAAGGACAAGGGGACTGGTTTCGAAGGCGGCATGGAGAAATACTACGGGGATCTTTCCATAAAGATGTTCGAGTATTTTCTGCCGATTTTTACATGCGTGCTTAGCGGCTCGCCTTGCAGAATGGATTTTGAGGATTTTCATCCTGAGCAGGCACTTGGCTTTCTTCCCCATGAACTTGAGGATATTCACCTCAGAATGATCTGGAGAGAATGGAAACGCAAGGCCGGACTAAGATTCATGGGCAGATCGATTACTCCGTTCGGCCCGGTATGGCTGGACAGAATGCTCAAGAAACTGCTTCATATCAAGGGCGACCTTGTGCCTGATTTCAGGATCATAGATTACCTTTGCGCTCTTAAAAGCACCATGAGCAGCCCGGCCCTTGACGGCGGCCAGGGCAACAATGAAAGGCTTAAAAAAGATCTGATGGATCTTGGTGTTTTTGACACAAGAATGCCGATGTACCTTCCAGTACGCCAGAGACTTTTCAGCCAGATGGGGTTTTCAGGTTTTGAGGGGCGTCATTACAGTCTTTTTGAAAGCGTGAAAAACGATATGACCTCAGCTGTTAATCTTCAGATGCTCCTTACTGCCCTGACTTTCAGCTATATTCTCAAAGGTGAGATAGATCACGAATCCATTCCGGACAAGCCTTTTATGGAAAGCGAGCGTCGCCAGATATTTTTTGCCCAGGCTCTTGGGAATCCATGTTTTTTTGTAAGCCGCAAGAAAACCAGCCCTTTTTTGTCAAAAATTCTAAAGGAGATACCAAAAATCAGGGAGTCGAAGAACTATCCCGGTTTCTGGGTGATAGGCATGAAGGATTATCTCAAGGCGCTTGTGAACATCATAAAAAAAGACGGAGCTGATTTGATAGAGATGTTCGGGTTCACAGGTCTTATGGGAGATCTTGAAAGAAGGATTTCCGGCGACTCTGTTTCTGAAAAGCTCGTAAATGGGATTTGTTCGTCGTCAGGCATAAAAAATCCTGTGTCTGTGGACGCAGACACGTTCAACCGCAATGCCGAGGAATATTTCAGGGAAGGGCTTTTCAATAAGCATATTTCAGAGGCAATCGAGTTCATGGATGATGATATCAGGCGTCTTGAGATGTGGGCAGGATATCGAGATAGCTCCATGCAGGCCTCGCTTTCAGGGATAACAGAAGGAAAATGCAGCATAGGAGCGTTTTATGAAGAAACAAGGGACAGGGTCTTTTCAGGAAAGGCGGACGCTGATCAAATCATGAAACAGATTCACATCGTTCTTGTGTCCATCCAGGCAGACAGATCAAAGCACCAGATTTCATGGTAAATGCCGAAATGCACTATGCACCATCAGGAGAAAACAAAAAAACATGAATTATCATCATTACTATATTGACAGACATACAGGCGGGGCTGTCATGGAAAAACTGGCTGCGGATGCTATTGTTCGCTTTCTTTACTCGCCTGTAAGGGAAAAATCAGAGAAGATGTTCAGAATGATTACCTCTCCCGGATACTCTGATTTCATAGCCAAATTCAATTATGACTTTCCGTTTTTGGGCAGGAGACAGGCCGGGCAGATGGCAAAAAAGCTCGGAATAGACCTTCCTGAATGTCTTGAAGATCCAGGCTACTTTGATTCAGCCAGAAAACTCTTTGAAAGAAAAATTAGATACTGCGAAACAAGACCCATGCCAGAAAATCATGACTCAATCGTTTCTCCGGCAGACAGCAGGGTGATTACCGGATCGCTTCTCGAGACCGAAGATATATTTATTAAGGATAAGTTTTTCACTGTCGGAGAACTTATGGGTAAAAGCATCTGGGCAGAGAGATTTGCCGATGGTGATTTTGCCGTATTCAGGCTGACACCGGACAAATATCATTATAATCACATGCCGGTTTCAGGAAGGATTCTGGATTTCTATGAAATAGACGGTGGTTTTCATTCGTGTAATCCCTGCGCCATCGTTTCAATGGTCACGCCTTATTCAAAAAACAGGCGCTTTGTTACCTTGATCGACACAGATGTCGAAGCCGGAAGCGGAGTCGGGATTGTTGCCATGATCGAAGTTGTGGCCCTCATGATAGGAGATGTTGTCCAGTGTTACAGCGAGGAAGGATATGATTCTCCAACGCCTGTGACGTCAGGGCTTTATGTGAAAAAAGGCTGTCCAAAGAGCCTTTTTCGTCCGGGAAGCTCCACTGACATACTTCTTTTTGAAAAAGGCAGAATCAGATTTTCTGACGACATAATAGCAAACCTTTTCAGGCCTGGTGTGCAAAGCCGTTTTTCCATCGGCTTCAGGCAGCCTCTTGTGGAAACAGATGTCAGGGTAAGGTCTGAAATAGCTGTGGCAATAAAATAAAGTGGTTTTGGCTTAAGGCTGAGGAATGTGCCTTCGGTGAGTCGCTTTTTAAAAAAGCTCCGCAAAAACTTTAGTGATTTGATGATTATTGGAGAAATTTAATGGAAAATCTAATTTTTACATTTGCTTTGATTGTGACGCTTGGGATTCTTTTTTCTTGGGCTTTCAGAACGCTTCCCCGTGAAGAATGGCAATTTCTGGCAACTGCCCACCCCAAAAAGAATGGCCCTGATTCCTGGACAGGAGTGAATTATACTTTTTACGGCTTTTTTTCTGCAACAGGTTATACTGCGGCGGTTCTTCTGGCCTTTATCCTGATGGCCTCTGTGTCCATAACTCCGGGAGCTGCAATGGTTTTAGCAACAACGCTTCTTCTTGTCTGCATGCCATCGGCAAAATGGGTGGCCCGCATTGTCGAAGGCAAGGCCCACACACTTACAATTGGAGGCGCGTCATTCGTCGGGATTGTTTCTGCGCCCTGGATTATCTGGGCGGTTTCGGTTCTTCTTAGAAAAAATGGTTACCAGACCGAGCTTCCTGTATGGCCGATAATGGCAGCCATGGGTACTTCCTACGTCCTTGGAGAGAGCATTGGCAGGCTTGCCTGCATAAGTTTCGGATGCTGTTATGGAAAAAGTCTTTCTGACTGTCCTGCTCCTGTTGCCAGGCTATTTTCATCATTTTCAATGGTTTTTCATGGCAAAACCAAAAAGTCATCCTATGAGTCCGGGCTTGAAGGTGTCAAACTCTTTCCTGTCCAGGCAGTGTCGGCTGTTGTTCTTGGTCTGACCGCGGCAGCCTGCGTCTTTCTTTTTCTTGAAGGAAAGTTTGGTCTTTCCCTTGCTCTAAGCATCGGTGTTTCCCAGATCTGGAGAGTATCATCAGAATTTCTAAGAGCCGATTTCAGGGGCGATAAAAAAATCACGCCATACCAGATCATGGCCGCAGTTTCTGTTATTTACATCCTCATCCTTCTTTTTGTGGCACCATGGCCTGATATTAACATGAAGCCACTAATCGCCAAGGCCTTTCCCCTGGTCTGGGATCCGGGCGTTATTGTGTTTCTTCTTCTTCTGTGGATAGTTTCTTTTGTCTATACTGGCAGAAGCAGCGTAACCACTTCAAAGATATCCTTTGACGTGGCAAGGGACAAAATTTGAAATAGTTTGAAACTGTTTACAAATATGGACAGAGGTCTATGCTGATGAAAAAATGGTCTTTTCATGTTTTAAAATCTATGTTTTAAATGTAGCAAGAAATAGAAAAAACCATCCAATGTCCTGTTTGCGTTTAATCAGATATGTTTAATTTTAATACATCACTGTTCATAATGGACTGCAATTGATGATTATAATGAGACCTTGATACTGTCTGTCTTCTTTCATAACTATATATCTTTTGCAACTATAGGAGAATGATATGTCTTTGAACAAGCCGCGTGCAGTCATTGCAATCCAATCTGGTATTCAATTCGGTTGAAGGCTTACTGGCTCAGGTTTAAGTATTCTCGGCATCAGTTTTGATAGATGGCATAAACAACTATATGAAGAGAAACAGCATGGATAATGGTTTACCTGTATGTATGAAATGCGGATATAAGGCGCAGAGTGAGAATGACCCTTTATTGACCAGTTTCAATGGAATGGGCGAGTGCCCAGGATGTGGTGCAATTCCCAGGAAGATGTCAGAACTGAAACCAATCAGGCTTGAGTCGGATGGAATCACAGAGCCTTCAATGAAAAAGTTAGCGCCAGAAAAGGGCGCTTCTGTATATCAAAAAATCATTATGGTTATTCTGATACAGTTATTATTGGTGGGCTTGCTTTATATCGTGTCAAAACCTGCGATGATTACTGTCAGTACAAGTGACATCTATATTGAGACGGATCAGCACATTAAGGTTGTTCCTGATGGAGTCTATAATGTCTGGAAAAACGGCAAACTGGTTCAGATGGGAATAGATGGCAAAACAGTTCTCGAAATGGAAAAAAAATTAAGAGAAGGTCAGATGGGTTTTTTGGCTGCCACACTTATGGCGATTATTGTTGTTGTCGGAATAGTGCTATCAGCAAAAATTCTTCAGGACCTTGAAGAAGAACATGCAGAAAAAGCACGTAAACTGCTAAAAAGCAGAGGTTTTCTGAATCTCCTCCATGCTGTTGCCGGATTGTCTTTCATTATTGGTGCTATGATGTTCCTGATGATGGTTTTTGGTCTATCAGCAACCATTGACGATCCCAAAGCATATGTAATACGCCCCATAGTAGTGCTTTTTATATCTGAGATTCTTTCTGTTTTCGGACTACATTATTACAGGGCCTTGAAACCTTTTTTGGTCAAAGAGAAGTAGGGGATCGAGGAATTGATCCTCAAAAAATAGGAATGGGCTGAATCAGCTTTTAGTAAAAGTATTTTTTTATGCTAAAATAAAAAGGCTTTTTTAAACAAGGCCAGAGGTTATTTTAAAAAAAGCCCGTCAACCATATAAAAGTTTTTACAAAAAGTGTCTCCCAAAAATCAACATGACAAGCTTAACAGTATCCGTGTATTTTCAAAAAGCGACCCTATAATTTCCTCAAATGAGCGTTCACCTATCCTTTAAGCCCAAAGCATCGAGGCCAGCATTTCCTGATATGGCGACTTCTTCCTAAGACATAATTTCACAATATTCTGAAGAACCTCTAACAAAATTCAAACTGCGCCATACTACAGACTAATTGCCCGCGTATTGGGCAAAGCTGCTCTCCGAACACTTCGCGCTATCTCCGGCCAGTCTAAACCGCTGGCTGGCCGGAGAACAAAACAAAGCAGCTATTTTGTTTTTCAGTTTTTTAAGGATCTGACTTTGAAAATAAGAAGCAAAATCACATCACTTGTCTGCATTACGGCAATCGCTATTTCGGTTGTGTCTGTTTTTCTCTACTACAGGTCAATCACCAGAAATACAGAGGCTGAAATTACCCATCTCAGAGGCCTCATGGAAAAAGAGAGGGAGACCCAGCTAAGGGATCTCGGCGACTCTGCTTATGCAGTTGCGGCATCCTCCAATTTTTATACTGACGCAATTGCTGCAATTGAAGGCATGAGATTCGGGCCAGAACATTCAGGTTACTTTGTTGTCATGGACTTTTCAGGTATCATCTATGTTCATCCGGGACTCCCTGAAGCAAAAAATAAAAAAAGGATTGATTTCAAGGATTCGGAAGGCAGGGAAATTTTCAGGGAGATAATAGAGAGAGCTAAAACGGAAGACAATGGCTTTATTACTCACAAATGGCCCCGCAAAGATGGTTCGGAGCCTGTTCAGAAATTAACCTATTTCAGGGTTTTTATGGAATGGAAATGGGTAATATGTTCAAGCCTTTATATGGATGATATTAATGGAATAGTTAAAAACAGACTCGATGAGGTAGAAAAGCAGAAAAGGAAAAGCCTGATTTTCTTTTTTTCCATGGTCGCGTCAGGTCTTGTGATCGTTATCATTCTGGCCGATTTTATCGCCCGCAGAATAGTCGTACCTTTGAATCTTGCATCTGACACAATTAAAGGGATTGCTTCCGGCAATGCTGATCTGACTACAAGGTTTCCTGTAAAGACAAAGGACGAGGCTGGCGAGCTTATTGAAGGAGTCAACCAACTTCTTGAAAATACGGTTCAGATTATCCAGGCAATCAAAGGAAATGCAGGAACCCTTCACGCGTCCTCTATTCAATTCAATGATGTATCATCCGTTCTTATAGATGCCGCAGATGATGCCAGCCAGAAATGCGGCCAGGTTTCGACAGAGGCTCTTAATCTGCGGGAGCATATAATGCTTGTCAGCAGTACATCTTCAAAAACGGAAGCCAATCTTTCAGGTGCCAGAATCCTTGCGGACAGCCTTAGTCAAAAAATGGCAGAAATATCTGAAAGCGCAGGTCAGGCCACGCAAATTGTAAATTCAGCTGTAGAAGAAGCCGGTGCCATGTCCGAGTCTTTCAAAAGCCTTGGCGAATCAGCGATGGAGATAAACCAGGTCACGGATCTTATTTCTGAAATATCTGATCAGACATCTCTTCTTGCACTTAATGCAACCATTGAATCAGCAAGGGCAGGGGAGGCAGGCAGGGGATTTGCAGTTGTTGCCGGAGAAATCAAGAAATTGTCCCAGGAAACAAGGGATGCCACCGAAACCATCAGGGACAGGATAGAGAGAATCAGGGATGATGTTGTAAATGCGGTGAAAAAAATAGGAAGCATGTCTGATACAATTAAAAATGTGGATTCCATAGTCTCTTACATCAACCAGTCTGTGGAAAGACATGGCGGTTCGATGAGATCCATGTCTGAAAGCATGCTTGTTCTGTCCGGAGAAATGATAATGCTTAAAGATCAGTCTGAAATAAGCCTCAAGGCTTCGGAAAGCATGGTGGCAAATCTTTCCGAAGTAAATGAAACAGCAGAAAGAATAGCTTCAAGCGGACGTACTATTGCTGGTGACGCTGATGGGGTAAAACGTCTTGCAGGACGTCTTGTGCGATGGCTTGGAAATTTTCAGATATGATTCAATGACATGTAAATTTAACGTGTAATAGATAATAAAAATGTTTTTTGAAAATTTTAAGGTATTTATGGAGTTTTATTATGATACCGCTCAATGATTCTTTCTGGATCAACGCCCTTTCAAAGGTCAGCTATGCTTTCCAGCCCATAGTAAACATTCATTCCGGAATATGTTACGGATACGAGGCTCTCCTCAGGGGCTGGCAAGAAGCTGGTTTCAACTCGATAGCATCGGTTTTTGATATGGCTCATGAAGAAAAATGCCTTCACAATGTTGAGCTTAGCCTTAGAGCAAAAGCAGTCAGCACATTTTCAAAAATACCTGCATCCGTGAGGGGCAATGCAAAACTCTTCCTTAATCTCGATCCCCGTGTTCTTGCCTCAGGAGATTACAAGCCTGGAAACACACTTCAAATACTAAAAGATTTCAATCTTCCCAAGGACATTGTCTGTTTTGAAATATCCGAACGAATAGATCCTAATGCGTCCGCCATGATGGAAGTTCTTACAAAATACAGATTCCAAGGGTTCAGAATTGCTATGGACGATTTTGGAACCGGTTTTTCAGGCCTCAAGATGCTTTATTACACAGAGCCTGATTTCATAAAGATTGACAGATTTTTTATAAATGAGATGGAGAAAGATGCAAGGAAGCGACTGTTTGTTTCAAAAATAGTCGAGATAGCTCATATTCTTGGCAGCATGGTCATAGCCGAAGGTGTGGAAACAGAGGCGGAATATTATATATGCAGAAAAATAGGCTGTGATCTTGTCCAGGGATATTTTGTACAAAGGCCGCAGCTTGATCTGAGTGTTCTTTCAGATAATTATTTCCATATTGGCGCACTTGCCAAAAAGGACAGACGCCAGAATACGTCCTTGGACAGCCAACTCATAAATAATGAAACAGCCATGATACCTGCCGTATCAATTAATGATGATATCTTCAGTATTTTCCAGAAATTCCGCCAAGACCTGATCAAGGACCAGACATATTCATTCTTCCCCATTCTTGATGTTTCAGGCGAGCCAATCGGAATAATTCAGGAAAAAAGTCTCAAGGATTACGCATATTCAAGATACGGAGTCTCCCTTTTACAAAATCCTTCGGTGTCAAAGAATATCCAGAAATTTGTAACAAAATACCCGGTTGCTGACATTCATTCACCAATCAGCAGAATTCTTGAGATCTATTCCCAGGATCAGAATATTGAAGGCATAATTATGGTGGACAGAATGAGATATGCCGGATTCCTGAGCGCTTCTTCACTCCTTAAAATCATTAATGAAAAAAATATCGAAACGGCAAGGGACCAGAATCCTTTATCAGGTTTGCCTGGCAACACGGTCATTTACGAATATGTGTCAAACGCCATGGAAGATCTGAAATCATTTCATTTTTTTGTGTATTTCGATTTTGATCATTTTAAAGCTTATAATGATACCTATGGCTTTAGAAGCGGAGACAGAGTGATCCTTTTATTTGCTGATATATTAAAGAAGCTCAGATCCGAAATCGGGATTTTTACGGGTCATATAGGAGGGGATGATTTTTTCGTAGGTATCGAAAATATGAGTCTTTCCGAGGCTACCGAAATGGTTAGGAACATCATTGAAACCTTCAGAAAAAATGTTGAGAGTTTCTATGAACCAACCGCCATTAAAAGCGGCTTTATAGAGGCAAAAGACAGAAACGGAAATATGTCAAGATTCCCCCTGATGACAGTAAGCGCCGTGCTTTTGAAGATCCAGGGGAACCGCAGAAACAATTATTCCTCGGAAGAGGTTTCAAATGTCATAGCCAAACTAAAGCCTGTTGCCAAAAGCAGGGAGGATAAGTTGTGCATTGCCTGCATCGAGAATTGCACGGATGCTTTCAGGGAACTTTCGAATTAAGATTTTTATTGATTATTCTCGATGCTGATTAATCAAGATCCATACTTGACCAGGCCGCAAAAGTTGAATTTTAGTCATTCCGGCGCAGGCAGGAATCCAGAAGTAACTGAAAATACAAAGATGCAGGATCAAGTTAATTATGACGCCGGCGCTCTTTTTTGTGAGATAATCATATACTCATCAATGTCACAGCTTGAACATTTGAAATGAGTCAGGCCGTTTGAATTGCAAGCCTGTTGTTGCATTATTACTGGAAAAGAATCCATAATCGAAAAGTTTTTGCCAAGCTTTTTTCAAAAAGCGGCCTTTGACCTTTCATCTATCAGATGAGTTCAATTTATGACGGTGTGAAGTATACTTACAATATGGATTTGGAGTTTGTCAGCATCTCCTAGGCCACCTTTAAGCAATTCTCAAGAAGGCCGCCCAGATTCTTTGATTGAATTAATCCACGGCTCTAATCTTTTTCCGTAAAAAAGTTCTATTTCATAGCATTGATATTCGGAATACTTTCCGCAGTCCTCATTCATTTTTGAGTTTTTGAATGATTCCAGCTTTTTCTCATATTCAAGGGGCAGATGGAGAGATACCACTCCAAGTCTTGAAATCCAGCCTGTCAGGCGTTTGGTGGCTTTTTCATCACTGTAATCATAACCCGGTCTTACGATACCTTTTGTGATCATATATCTGTTTTTGTCCTGATATTTTGATCTGAGTGCAGAAGCTTCAAGTCCTGCGTCGATTACGAAAAGGCGTGATCTGGATTTGATTTCGTTTTTCAGCTCTTCTTCAGCTGATTTGCGGCGGTCAATCAGATCCTTGCTGTTCGGATTTTCCTTCAGTTTTGCTTCAGCAGAAGCCAATGTTTTTTCAGATCTTTTCACAGCTTCCCTGTATGCTTCGCCGTTATTTTCAAGAACAAGGCAGACTTCCTTTTCCGGCAGATCCTGATAATGATTTGTATTCCGCTTTGCATATCTATTGATGTCAAACCCAAGCTCTGTCAGCTTTTTTTCGTCAAGCCAGATGGGCGCTCTCCAGTCAGTATAATAATATCTTTCGTCCGTATCTTTTTCCTTGCCAAGGGCCCGCCAGTTTATCCGAAGTGAAATTCCGCTGTTTTTAAAATCCGAAGTATAGGATCTGCTAACTTCCATCTCCCTGCCAGAAAGAGTTATGACTGATTCAGGCTCTCCTGATCTGTTGTAGGCAACACCTGAAAGAACGATGGCATTTATTACAAGAACAATAAAGGCTCCTGCCATGAAAAGATTTTTCGAGTTCATCTGATTAATCTGGTTCATTAGGCAGCCCTCCCAGTATTGTTAGTCGGTGAATTGCGCAGACGTTTGAATATCATCAGGAAAAGAATAGATGTAAGCCCGATTATAAGGAAAAACAGATATTTGGGCATCAGATCCCACCACCAGTCATAAAATTTGGTATAAAGGAAAATCACAAAAAATACGTTTCCTGTATTAACGACCTCGGGCCACGTTTTTTTAATGCCGATCCATATGGCGCCTGCACTGAAGATGAATCCGGCAGCCTGATACATGTATTCGATTAATTTCGCATCCATATCAAGATAGCTGATATATCCCCAGTTCGAGAGAATCAGTACGGGAAGGAAAAGCTGAAGCATTGAAAAGACCCTGAATATAGGGTCAAATCCTGAAAACCGTTTATGGGATATGAAAGAAGGCAGGATAAAGAGCAGAATTGCCGCAGGAAAGAAATTTTCAGGCCTCTGACCAAAATCCAGCCAGTAGCACCCGCTCCATGTGCCAGTCCGTGCTGAAAGAAAAAAGGAAAGGCATATAATCCCTGTGGCAAGAAGGAGCCTCGCGTCGCAGGCATAAGCCATAATGAAGGCAAACGCGGCCCAGGCGAGGAAAGCCTTGTCCGAAGGAGTGATGTTGAAAATTTGGCCGAGCATGGCGAGGTTCAGCACAAAACAGGCAAAACCCACCATGCTTATCAGTTTTGCAAAATAACCTGTTGGTTCTTTTTTTATTGCAAAGGCCGCCGCCGGAATGCTTATCAAAGGCGCTGCGATCAGGATAAAGACCTGTACTGCGGTGGAAAACATCCCCCAGAACTGGTAGAAAAGAAAAAACACGCTTGCGGCAAGTCCCAGTGCTCCAAGAAACGAGGCAATACGCATTCCAAGGCTGAGCTGTTTTTCCCTGCTGTCAGCATCGACATCAAATATCCCTGACATTTTGGCAATAAAATCATCATGATATTTTGTCACTGCCGCTTTCTGGTTATCATCCAGTACAAGAATTTTCTCTTCTTCAAGATTTAATAATTCTTTTCTGAAACAGCCGATCTGATCAGTTCTGCTCTGTGCTTCTGATTTGGATTTTATCTGCATTGGAGCCTCTTTCTGTAGGTTCTCGGTGTGGGATCAGGATGATTTTTTGATTTGATGATACCTATAAGTATACGTTACATGCTTCGGCAATATTTTGCATCCTAAATTGGCAAATACAGAGATTTGAAGAAAACGGTTTGAAAAGAAATCGGGCCTTGTCTTTAGTATTTTTAGCCTGATTTTATCAGTCGCTTGCTTGTATGCTCATGTTAATCATTGTATAGCTGATAACGAAAAGAACTGAGGCCGTAAACCCGCTATTTTCGGAGATAATGATGGCAAATACCGAACATTACAGAAAACTTGAAAACATGATGCATTCTGCTCCTTTCGTAAAGCTCGCCGGAGCAAAGGCACGCATCGGTGACGGAGAGGCGACAATATATCTTCCTGTAAGAGAGGATTTGCATCATGCGGCAGGAGCCCTGCACGGAGCCCTTTATTTTCTTGCCCTTGATAACGCGGCGTTTTTTGCGGTCAATTCCCTGGTAGAGGATGTTTTCGTTTTGACCACCAGCTTTACCACATATTTGACCAGACCCGTTTCAGAAGGAGTTGTCAAGGCTGTGGGTAAGGTTGTTCATCAGAATAAGTCCCAGTTCATTGCTGAATCAGTTCTTTATGATTCCAATGACAACGAGATAGCCAGAGCCAATGGCGTTTTTGTGAGAAGCAAAATACCGCTGACTGAAAAGATAGGTTATGCGTGAAGAATTGTAATAAAGGGAGATGGAAGATTTTAGAGGCGCCCTTTAGGCTTTCCTCCCAATTCCTTCGTATTCAAACCCTAACTCCTTCATTTCTAGTGGATCATACTGATTTCTTCCGTCAAAAATAACTGGGGTTTTCATAATTTTCTTCATTGCGATGAAATCAGGCTGTCTGAAGGGTTTCCACTCTGTCACAAGAAACATGGCGTCCGCGTTTTCAAGGGCTGCGTACTGATGACTGCAAAATACGATTTTTCCTGATTCCATCCATTCGCCAGGGAATTCCCGGTCAGTCTGGGGTTCGGCAACAGGGTCATATGCCCTGACGCATGCTCCGGCGGATATAAGGCTTTTTATCAGCACCAAAGACGGAGCTTCCCTCATATCGTCGGTTCCTAGCTTGAAGGAAAACCCCCATACAGCGAATGTCAGTCCAGCGAGATTATTTCCAAAGCGGGCTGAAACTTTTTCAAAAAGGCTGTTTTTCTGAGCTGCATTTCTTTTTTCCACGGCGCTAAGGAGAAGAGGAGAAAAACCGGCGGATTTCGAAGTCTTAATCAATGCCTTGATGTCCTTTGGAAAACATGAACCTCCATATCCGCAACCCGGATAAATGAAGGAGTATCCGATGCGGGAATCAGAGCCTATACCTTTTCTGACATTTTCCACATCTGCGCCCATGATTTCGCATATTCCGGCTATTTCATTCATGAAAGATATTTTGGTGGCAAGCATGCAGTTGGCGGCGTATTTGGTCATTTCCGCGTCACGTATTCCCATGAAAATTATCTTGTCGTGATTCCTTGAAAAAGGTGAGTAAAGCCTCTGAAGTATTTCAGTTGCCCTTGCTGATCTTGCAGGCAAACCATACCCCGATTTAAATCTGGTCTCATGTCTGGTCTCATGTCTTGTTTCAGGTGTAGCCTCATTCTTGTGTTCCATGCCTATTATTATCCTGTCAGGCCTCATGAAATCATTGACAGCATCACCTTCTTTAAGAAATTCAGGATTGCTGACCACGTCAAATTCGATATCAAGAGCTCTTTTTTCAAGGGCCTTTTTAATCTCATTCCGAACAAGATCACCGGTTCCGACAGGGACTGTGGATTTATTGACAACAAGCGAATAGCCGGACATGTTCAGGCCGATCTTGCCTGCCACTTCTATTACATGGCTGAGATCTGCGGAGCCATCCTCGCCAGGAGGAGTACCAACCGCAATGAAATATATGCTGGATGCTCTCATGGCATCTTCAAGACTTGTGGTGAAAGCGAGAAAGCCGTCTTTTGAATTCCTGACCACCATTTCCGCAAGTCCTGGTTCATGTATGGGGATGATTCCGTTTTTTAGCCCCTCAATCTTTACTGCATCAACATCAACGCATGTGACATGGTTGCCCATTTCTGAGAAACATGCGCCTGTCACAAGTCCTACATATCCGGTTCCAATAACAGTAATATTCATGCTTTGATTATCCCTGCCTGTTTATTGTTGTCATTGATAAAGCAAAAAAGACTATCTGAGGTGTATTAGAGGGGGATTTAAAAGATGTTTATATGATGGGCGTTTATTGGGATACTGATTATGATGATTTCATCTAAATAACCCGGCGCTCTAATTTTAATGACCTTAACGTAATTCTGCATAAAAAACTAATGGATAGTTCATGGTGAATAAAGCGAACCAATGACATTTTTAGAATCACGCAGAATACTTATTAGCATCAACACCTATGCCATAAAATTTCTGATAACAGATCTAATGGGCCTTGATGAAAGATCCAGCAAGGCAAAGTGTCCATCCATTGTAGAACCTGGATTAAGAATAATTGAATTTCCAATCCTGTCACTTCCAAATCCCTCATGAATATGCCCGGAAATGCAGGCGAGCGGTTTTCTTTTTTCTATAAGATTTCTGACAGCTTCGCTTCCTACATGGATTCCTGAGTAGATTATGTCGCAGGCTGTTTTAAAAGGAGGACAGTGGGAAACAAGAATAAAATCAACGCCATCAGGAATTATTGCATCTACCTTGTTTACAAGCTTCAAAAAATCGTTTTCTGATAATTCGTTCGGTGTTCTTGCAGGGGTTGGCGGCGAATAACCTATGCCGACTAAAAATATTCCGTCAATTTCAACGACTCGCATATTCAAATTGATGTCTTTTGAGCCAAGATATTTTGACACGCTTGAATTATCCCAATTCCCGGGAACGGCAAATAGCCTTGGCTGAATGCTTCTGATAGCTTCAATAACACTTGCAGCGTCTTCTTTTCCTCCGGAATGGGTTATGTCTCCGGCAACTATGATAAGATCAGCTTCGCGTATGTACGGCTCTATTCTGTCAACGAACGCATTATCACCATGCATGTCTGAAACTACGAGAATATTCAATGTTTTAGCCTCGGAAAATGTGACTTACCAAAATAACGGGAACATTTTTTTAAGCATTTGAAAAATTATAAAGTTCTTGCGGAGTTTTTTACAAAAAGCGACTCGCCGAAGGCTCTCATAACTGAAAATAAGGCAGAGCCCCCCAGAAGTATAGGATTTATTGCCAAGATAGGTAAACCATAAAGTTTTGTGGAGCTTTTGTCAAAAAGTGGTCTGATCAATGTTCAAAGGATGTTTTAAAATGCAATGGTCAGACATTTATGGGGGGAGATTAATTTGCTGAATTCAAGGAGCAGGCTGCCTTCCTTGAGAAGGCAGCCCTTTATTTGGATCGACTATGGATTCATGGTGTATGTATCGATCAGTGTGTAGATATGATCGTTGATCACCTTGTCGAATTCCGCGGCATCGGTAACAGGTTTTTTGATGATTTTTTTGATGCTTTCAATCTGCTGTTCTGTGGTTGAAGGCTTCATGAGGAAGGTTGTGGCATAATTGGACATATCACGAACGAATACGTCGAAAATGCCATTGATGATTTCATCTGCAACGCCTTCCATTTTTGCTGCTTCAACAATAAGCTGAGCGTAAGGAATTACAGAGAAGATTTCGCCCATAGCGAACAGGAAGTCGAAGTTCATCATCTGGTTCATGATGCCTGCGCCTGATACCATGAGAACTTCCTGGAACGCTTTGACCTGCTCGATGAAAACTTTCACGTTGCTCAGGTGAGAAACGCTGTTGAATACTGGCATATAGTCGTGGAACTGAATCTTTCCGTAGCCTTTTGTCGGACCCTGGTTGAACAGGAAGTCATCGTTCTGGCTTCCGTTCATGCGGCCAACTTCAGGGTATTCTTTCGGGTTGAACATGTAGTTAGGGATCAGCTTGGCAATAAGCGCCATGTTGACGTGCTTGGTTCCTTCGAGTTTTGGCATACCTTTGATTTCCATGGCTGCCTGCTCGAAGAACATGTCTTTTTCAAAGCCCCTTGCTGCGATGATATCCCAAAGATCTTCCATGACTCGTTCGCCCTGGGTAGCTACTTTCATTTTCATAAGAGGGTTGAAAAGGAGGTAACGTCTGTCTTCCGGATTTGCAGCGCGTAGGTAATCAGTTGCGCGGAGACCGAAAAGTTTCATTGCCACAGTGCGGATGTATGAATCAAAGAAGAGCTGGCGGATATGAGCGAACTCGGTGACGTTTTTGCCGAAGATATTACGATGAGCAGCATGGTTCAGTGATTCATAAAGGCTGTGCTCGCAAAGACCGATGGCAGCAGATCCTATGTTGAACTTGCAGACGTTGATGGTGTTGAGCATGTCGTCCCATGCTTTCTGGCCGCGGGACAGGATGTCTGCTTCTGTGATCGGATAGTCATGCAGGGCAAATTCAGCAACATACATCTGGTCACACGCAATTACGTTTTTGACGCACTCATATTTTTCGTGATGTGAATCAACTGCAAAAAATACGTAATCTTCTGTGTCTGCAATTTTACCGAAAACTGTTACTGTAGCTGCTTCGTTGCCGTTACCGATATAGTATTTTGATCCTTTGGCAAGATATGTGCCGTCTGCCTGGGGATAGAGCTTCATTTCACTTGAGTAGATGTCAGCACCGTGAGCTTTTTCTGAAAGACCGAATGCGCAAAGCGGGTTTTCTTTCAATTTGGCTGCTGCCTTGTGCTTGGCTTCCTCGTTGTCTCCCAGAAGAACCGGGTCAAGACCAAGGGTTGAAACATGGAACATGTACCAGTAGGCTGATCCGTAGAATCCGAGAATTTCAGAGTATTCAAACATCCTGTAGGTGCTGTAGTACTGATTCGGATCTTCGCCATAGCCTTTTGGAAGGAATAGGGTTTCGAAAATTCTTTCTTTCTTCACAAATTCAGCAAAGTCTGAAGTGAAAACGCGGCTCTGGAAGTCTTCCTTGACTTTTGCCAGGCCTTTATTTTCGAACCATTCAATGGTTTTAACCATGATTTCTTTGGATCTTGCATCAGGGTAATTTCTGTCTTTGTAATTTTTGGGATTTAGTAGAACCACTATTTACCTCCATGTATTATGTTTGGATTGCTTGGTGTAAAATCGTTGTATTTTATTTCGTGTACATAATGTTTGTATACGAAATATATGATCTTTGTCAAGCGGCTTTTGGTAAACCATCCAAGTCCTTTATTTATATGTAGAATCAGACGGGCATTTTATAGGTGTTGCTCAAAATGTATCGATGATATTATTTTGTGTTTATTGATAAATATTATCAGTACGAATCTGAGCCTATGCCCGGGGTTTAAAATCAGGCGAATCTGAAAAGTTGGTTCATGGGATGGGGATGTCCCATAACGTCTTGTATTCGATCAGGCCTGACAGTATACAAACTGTTATGTATACATAACATTCTAAAAATGATATGTGCAATATTATTTTTAAAATAATGATTCTTTATTTTTTTGATAAAATGATGATTATTTTGTGACGCTCTTAACCCAAGCCACTATATTTCCTGAAAAACAGGTTGCTACATTCTTTAGAATATCAGATTTTTTGTTTCATTTTCTGAAAGTGTTTCTTTGGATGTCTCTGGCTAATTACTAAAAATGTGAATATAGATGCCGTCCCACAATCATTTCAAAAAGTATTATGCTGTTTATAACTGGCAAGGCCACAGAAGGGCTGGTGAGTCGGATGTTATGAAAAATGTCGATTCAGATTGCCTGTTTATACTGTATTAAGAAGATGCAATACAAGGTTTTAAACAATGATAGTCATATTTTTCAGGTGTTTGTCATAATTGATGGACTCGCAAAAAGTCAAAAAATGGTTTTAGCGTCATGCCGGACTTGATCTGGCATCCAGTAATTTCAGGAACTTCTGGATTCCGGCCTGCGCCGGAATGACGGAAGTCTGACTTTTTGCGACCTTGTCATAATTGATTATAAGTAAATTACCGGCTTTGCCAGTGGCCGGTGACTCAGGATGTGATCTGGTGTCGGCCTTGGAAGAGAGCGGTTTTGCACTTTTATTCCAAGAACATGATGAGCGGATAAAAAGCTAACGTGGTTTTACAATGTAATTTTCAATAAAAACTTGGCTTTCGAAGATTTTGTAATTTATAAGCCCTGTATTATTTCAAATAAAGAGGACTTTTTATGCAACCAATTATGAAACTGTTTAATTACTTTTTATTTATTCTGTGCTGTTCAGCCGTGTTTTTCATTAATTGCGATACTGTTTTCAGCAAGGAGCTGACAATCGTTTTTACCGGAGATATTAACGGCCATGTGGAACCATGCGGCTGACAGCCTGAAAAAGGCGGGATTGCCCGGAGGGCAGCCCTTATAAACAAAATAAGAAAAGAAAACAAGAATACGGTTGTGGTGGACAGCGGAGACGTGTTTTCAAGCTCAAAAGCACCCGTTGAATTCAGATCAAAAACCCTTGCGGTGGCAATGGCGGCCATGAAATACGATGCCATAAACATAGGAGACGGGGAGCTTGATACAGGGATGCCTTTTTTTGCTGAAGCAGTCAAAAAGCACAAGCTTCCATTTGTTTCGGCCAATATCAGTATGTCTGGCCCGGAATACAAGGCCGTAAAACCGTATGTGATAAAAGCCTTTAAAGATATGAAAATTGGAATAACCGGAGGAACGCCATCATCTTATTTCAAGGAGCAGAGTTCCCTTGAAAAAACGGTGGGCTTCAAAGATGTGAATGAAAGCCTTCGCCAGAGAGTGGATGAACTCAAAAAAAACAAGGCGGATATAGTTATTGCTCTGTTGCATACTGGGAAAGAAGCAGCTCAGAATTATCTGGAATATAATGATGCGGGCGGCATAACGGTCGCTATAGCAGGGCACGAAAGATACATAACCAACGAGCCAAAAAAGATCAAGGGGGTCTATCTTGTTCAGAATACTTCGGAAGGTGAATACCTCGGAGTTTTGAAGCTTGTACTTGACGACGAGAACAGGCCGGTTGAAGCAAAACTTGAAAATATAGCTCTTACTGCTAAATATCCTGACGATCCTGATATGGCCGCCCTTTTCAAGGACTTTCGCAAAGAAGTTCCTGAATCAGATTCTCATTGATCTCTTTTTTTGAATCAATCAGGGCAATTGACTGAGAGGTTTCTCAACCTCAGAGAAAGCTTTTTCAAAGTTGTGAGGCGTGACAAGATTCTAAATGAGGTTGTTTGAGCCAGCATCAGCATATGATCTACATGGTTATGATGCCTCAATATTTGGGAAAATAAAAACAAACTCTTTTAGGCTTAAAACCTTTAGAGAATATGATGCGCAACCGAAAAGGATAATGTAGAGATTTCAGATAATGCTTACACTTGAAGGTACATCAAAATAGAGTATATTTGAAGCTCGGCTTACAATGTATTCATTCGTTGTTTTAATAAAGCTTGTTGGCTTAGAACCATCCTCCAGTTGAAATCTATTAAGTTGGCCAATAATTTTTACTGTTATTGCACAATTATATGATTCAGTTTCAAAAGTGAAAGGTGCTTCTTCAGTTACGACATTTTTGAGTTCTTTAATCTTAATGATTGCTTTTCCAGATCCTTCTACCCAAAAAATATATTTACCTTTGCCAACTATGTTTACATATTGGTCTTTAGGATTCTCGCTATCTTTCAAGTGATTCGTGGATGTTCTTTCTAAAAAGAGCGCTGTTGTCCCATCTTTATATTCAATAAATCTTGGATTTGATCCTGAATATTGTACTTTTTTTGGCAGTATTCCTTTTGTAAAATCGAATTCAATGGGCTGCAAATTACTTTGTTTAAAAAATACCAACCTTTTAATAATTAGCGGTTCATCATTGGCGCATATTTTCCACGGCGAAGTCCATACAATTTCTTTTTTGTGTTCATATCCATCAGCATATTCGATAAAAATTAAATAATCATCATGTATTACCTGAGGCATTTTTGCTTTAGCTATTTTTATATCACTTAAATATTTAGTGTTCATAAGTGATGCCATAACGTTGTTAGTAAGCTCATTGGAATCCTTAAATATAGCAGGCATGCAGTATTCTAAGATTCGCTTTCTGAATTCTTTTTGCTTTTCAAAAAATTTGTCAGATTCACGGATTCCCGCTGGCATATGAAAATTATCAGTCGCCATAAAAAATAATCCTGGCTTCTCAAGCTTTTGAGCCGTTAAAAATTCGAGTTCTGTATAAGATATCTCATATCCTTTGGGCGGTATGCTTCCATAGTAATGACCAATTATCCCAATAAATAAATCGCATTTTTGAACCATTTTTTTGCAGTGCTCAGCAGCAGAATCAACGCTGGCTGTAAAATCTTCCATTCGTATACATTTTAAAGAGTGTATTTTTCTCAAGACATCATAAAGATCATCTCTTTGAGCCTGCAGATCTCTTCCTGTTGAACTTAAGAAAATATTCAAAACATTATTATTATCACTGATATCACGCATAAAAACAGAATCCTTTAGAAATGCTGTGATACAAACCTATCAAAATGGGTTGATAGATTGATCGTCAGTAAATTAGAATCAATTCCCTCATAAAATTGGAAACCATTTTTTTTTGCGGAGCTTTTTTTCAAAAAAGCGAACTTTCCCAGAATTTTGGATTTATGATTTTGGGATATTGGTCTGGCACATCAATCATAAATTCAAAATTCTACAAATCGATAATCTTATCCAAGCCGCCCTTTCCATCACTTCACCTGCTCACAACCAGGACCATATATTTCACTCTTTCCGCCGGATATAGGCTGGACATTAATCCTTGTGCTGATTCTTTCTTTCAAGGCAGATACGTGTGAAATGACGCCAATAAGCTTGCCATCCTGCTGGAGGCTGGAAAGGGTTTCGAGTGCTGTTTCGAGGGCTTCCTCGTCGAGTGTTCCGAAACCTTCGTCAAGAAATAGGGAATCGACTCGTACTTTTCTGCTCGCCATATGGGAAAGGCCGAGGGCGAGTGACAGGCTGACAATGAAGCTTTCACCGCCTGAAAGATTCTTTGTGGATCTGATTTCTCCGGCCTGATAATTGTCCACCACATTCAGCTCGAGGGGCTGGATGTCGTCCCTGATAAGAAGATACCTATCTGTCATTTTTCCAAGCTGCCTGTTGGCGTGGGATACCATTATCTCGAAAGTAAGGCCCTGGGCGAAATTCCTGAATTTTTTGCCGTCAGCAGATCCGATCAGATCGTGAAGATCATCCCATCTTGAGCATTCTGTTTTCTGCTTTTCAATTAATACGAGTTTTTCATTAAATTTAAGTCTGGCGCTTTCATTATCAGCAAGCCTTTGCTTTATGCCACCCATTTCCTGAACGAGGCTATTTAAGGCCTTTGAAACAGAATCGTGTTCTTCTGACAATTCCTCGAGGGATTTTGACGTGGATTTTCTTTCGCGCTCCTGTTCAAGCTTTTCTACACGATCCTTGTGGCGTGCCATGATTTCGGCATTCTTTGTATCAAGATCTTTGGCGTCATTTGCAAGCCTGTCCCTTTCTTCTTTTGAAAGCCTTTTTTCAAGATAATCGGATTCTCCATCAAAACAGCTTTGTTCCAGCCTCTTCATAAAATCGGATTCAAGCTGATTTAAGTCATTGCCTCGTTTTTCAATATTATCCTTGAGGGAAAGAATCCTTGTCGTCAGCTCATGGAGATTTCTGTCTGCCTCATCACGCGCCAGCCTTGCCTTTGCAAGATCAGCTTCTGAACCTGCCACAAGAAGTCCGAGACGGCGTTCTTCATGATCAGGATTTTTTGTTCCGTAAATCTCAATGCGACTGGTTTTTAATTCATGGAGAGCCGCTTCAATCTCAGTATGTGATGACTGCCTGTTCTTGAGATTTGCCTCATAAGCTTCAAATTGTGAATTAAGCGCATTCAGCTCATTTGAAATCTCATTAATCAGCTTTTCTGTTTCAGTCTTTTGTTTCTGATTGTTAAGCCAGGAGGTGAGCCTTTTTTCAAGGGACGAAGATACCTTGTCCAGCTCAGAATCAGGGATCTCGTTAAATCCGTAAGCTGCTGTTTCAGAAAGAAGATTATTTCTGATTTCTGTGCAGGTCTGATCTGTATCAAAATGAGCTTTCTTGATTCTTTCAGAATCTGACTCTGCCTCGTTTTTTTTGCTTTTTAGCCTGTCCAGATTTTTTTCAGATTCCGCATACGTTTTTTCAGCGCTTTTTTCCTGAATCATGGCAGCTTTAAGCTCATCTTCAAGTTTTTCAGCCTTTTCTATGACAGCGGAAAGGGAAGAAGTGCTTTCTCTGGTTAAGTCCTGATCCTTACATATGCTTTCATCTGATAATGATTCGCGTTCTGTGATTCCAAGCTTTTGAAGATGTTCTAAAAATGCTGCCTTGTTCTGTTCAATGGATTTACCAAATTCAAGAATTCTTTTTTCAGAATGCTCTAAGTCTTTCTCAAGGCCAGCCTTGGTTATGTTAAGGGATGAAAGAACAGAATCCGTTGCTTTTAGCGCAGTTTTAGCCTTTGAAAGCTCTTCTTCTGCCTCGCCTTTTTCAGGGATATTGCCTTTGGCGAAGGGATGATCAGGAGATCCGCACAAAGGGCAGGGCTTGCCATCTTCAAGCCTCTGGCGCTCTGACTCGAGATCCCTTATTCTGTTCAGGAGCGAGACTTTATCTTCAATCAGGGTTATTTCCCTTTCCTGATTTTTTCTTTTTTCTGACAAGGCATCTGTTTTAGATAGAATGCCGCTGATTTTTTGGTTCAGCCCAGCCTTTAAAACTACAGCCTCGGAAAGGTTTTTGGTGTCTTTTTTAATGGATTCGGAAAGTTTGGAGAGCGAATCAAGATTTCTTTGTCTTTCTTTCAGAAGATCGTTCTCATCCCTGATTTTTTTTAGCTCTTTTCCCTGAAGAACTTCAAAGATTGAGCCTGAGATCATTTTTGAATCTGCCTGGCTTTTTTCTAATGCTGATTTACTTATTTCAAACTGTTTTTCCTGAAGCTTAAGGGCTGAATTAGCGCTTTCAATCTGTTTCCCAGCTTTTTTCAGATCTGCGGACAGAGAGTCCTTTTTAGAAAGAGATGCCTTTAGGTTTTTGATCTTTTCTTTAATTCCCGTGAATCCTGAAACAAGCTCGGAGTCAGAGGGATTTTCCGAGATATAAAGGTTGTTTTTTGCAAGATTATCCTGTGCAGAAGCTTTTTTTGCTTCAGCCCCATTTTTCATGTTTATATTTGCCGCAATCTGATCCTGAATTGCCTTTATTTCTGATGAAACTGAATTAAGGTGCTTTTCATTTTCTTTTATTTGCAGATCAAGAGTTCGAATATTTTTGATGATCTCAGACTCTTTTTTTTGATTTTCTTTTAATTCTGATAGAATTTCTTCTGTTTTATTCAGCTCTCCAACCCTAATTGCCAGAATTTCTTCTTTTTCAGGAAGCAGCTTTTCAGATAAAGAAAGGGCCTCAATATCTTTTTTCTGCTGCTGCCTTAAAGACATAAGAGTTCCGTGCTGGCCATCAAGTTCTGCTGCAATGAGCGCTTTGGCTAATTTTTCACGGTTTTGTTTGAAGTTCTCAAGCTCTGACGATATTTCTGAGGCCTCTTTTTCAAGCAAAGCCAGCTCTTCTTCCAGGGCTTTTATGGTCTTGTGCCAGATAATGGCATCAGAGGTCTGTATATTTTGGGCTGAAAGATTTTTTTCCGAGTCCTGTTTTTCTTTCAGTTCCTTGCTGATCCTTATTTCTTCATCTTTTTCAAGGATCTGTATGCCTGATGTTTCGGCCTTCAGGATCTCAAGCTTTTCTTTTTGGGACTTCTGTATCTCATGAACCTTTTTGGAAATTACAGTGTAGATTTCAGTGCCTGTTATGTCTTCGAGTATGGGCGCCCTGTCATCAGGAGAAGCCTGTAGAAATGCAGCGAAACCGCCCTGGGCAAGTAGAATGGATCTTGTGAATCTGTCGAAATCCATCCCTGTCCGCTCTTCTATGGCTTTTGCAACATCCCTTTTTTTTGATTCTATTACATTACCCGAATCGTCATCTGAAATCTCATGCTTAGAATCAAGAAGATTCCCGTCTGTTTTCTTGCGAGCCTTTGCCTGACTCCAGTGGCATCTGAATCTGCCTTTGTCTGTCTCGAACGTAACTTCTGAAAAGCACTCTCCGGTCTGACGCGACATGATTTCATTGCTTTTCTGGGATATCTGCTTCAGCCTTGGTGTTCTTCCGTAAAGCGCAAGGCAGATTGCGTCGAGAATGGTTGATTTTCCAGCTCCGGTAGGACCTGTTATGGCAAAAATGCCGTCTGAAATATATTGGGGAGAAGTAAAGTCTATGGACCATTCGCCATGCAGGGAATTCAGGTTTTTGAATCTAAGCTTAAGAATTTTCATGATTTTTGAATTTTGAGTTGTGATTTATGATTGTTGTCTCCTGAAATATGTGGGGATTTTTTGTAAAAAGTCCCCACACCCCCAAAAACTTTATATTTTTTTGCTCATGACAATCTAAGTACAGCATTTTTAAACGCACCAAATCATAAAGTTTTTTGCCAAGCTTTTTTTCAAAAAAGCGGAATTTTTATATGCAATCGGAAAAATACCTCTTTAAAAATCCAAATTCGGAAATTTAAAATCACATATCCTGCTCTTCTTCATACATACTTTTAAGGGTCTCCTTATACGTTTCGATATAAAGAGGCCTTTTTTCTTCAGGAATTCCGCGGGCGTCCAGGCATCTTGTAAAAACATCTTCAACATTCAGATCATCGAGGGTTTCTTCTTCATCCATGCGGCTGATGATGCGGTCGATGATGCGTTTGTTTCTGATTTTTCTTACTTCTATTTCAGAGCCAGCCACAGCTTCGTCAATGCTTTCCCGAAGGTTTGCGGCAATGTCTTCGCCTGTGTATTCTATCTCGAGCCAAGCCTTGCTTGATGATGTTTTCAGCTCTTTGATCTTTCCCGTAATGCTGTCAAGATCCCCTGAGATTTTTATAAGCTTCTGAAACGTCGGAACGGGTTGAATAGATATCTTGGGGACATTATTTTCCGATTCATTTTTTTCAAATTCAACAAGTACAACGCTTTTTTTCTGGTTTGCTTCTCCGTAGCCCATGGGAATTGGCGAGCCGCAGTACCTCATGTTTTCGGAATCACCTGTTTTCTGGGGAACGTGAAGATGGCCGAGGGCTATATAATCAATAAACGAGGGGAATATATCCCTTCCGACATGGGCAAGGGAGCCGACATAAAGCTCGCGCACTCCGTCTCCATCGACTGTTTTTCCTCCGGCAGTGAAAAGATGACCCATGGCCACAATTGGGATATTGCCTGCTTCTTTCTGCTTTTCACGGGCTATCTGGCAGACATCGCCATAATGATCCTTTATGCCCTGAACCAACTTAATATTTTTATCCTCAATACTTTCACCTGCTTCGACTGTTCTGATGTCCCTGTCTCTTAAGTATGGAACAGCGCAGACAATCAGCTCAGACTTGCCTGCCGGATCTTTAAGGACAAGAACCTCATCCTCTAAGTTTTCCGGGGCAGATCCTGTTACATGGACATTAAGAACACGAAGCAGTTCTTTAGGCGCATTCAGAAAGGAAGGGGAATCATGGTTCCCAGCTATAACGACCACATGGCGGCAGCATGACAAAGACACCCTACAAAGGAATCTGTAATAAATCTCCTGGGCTCTGTTGCTGGGTGTGCTTGTATCAAAAATGTCACCTGCTACGAGAAGCACATCTATGTTTTCTTTTTCAATAAGCTCAGCGAGCCAGTCTAAAAAGGCCTCGAATTCGTTGTAGCGTTTTCTTCCGTATAGTGTTCGGCCGATGTGCCAGTCAGAGGTATGAATGATTTTCATGGTTTTGGCCTGTTTTTGAATCCTATTTATGGATTTGGATCATGAATGTGATCTGGTGCCAGAAAATTCAATAAACATATTAACGATTCATTAAAAAGTCCAGAAAGGCCTTTCCTTGCTTGGAATTCTTTATCTGGAAAGTTTGCCTAAAGGGATTTAATTTTGTAAGCAGGGTAAGATATTTGAGTATTCTAATTAAAATATTGAACAATATTTGAGTTAACGGGCTGGGGAAATATATGGCTTCGCTTGATTTTGAGAATTAAAAAAATCAGTTTAGAGACTTTTATGATTTTAATCATAATTTGCTTGAAGATGCCAAGAATTCATTTGTCACCCTCGTGAATACGCTCGTTACCCACTCAGGACACATAGCAGTTTCAAAGGTTGAGGGCAGGGTAAAAAACAAGGAAGAGTGCATCAAGAAATTTAATCAAAAATACAGAACCGAGCTGGAGGCCATTTCCCAAGCATATTCTATCAAGGATCATATCTCAGACTTAATCGGCCTGAGGATTGTTTGTCTGTAAGAAGATGATATTGCGAAAATAGGCAAGGCTCTTAGTGGGCTTTTCGATGTCATAGAAATCACAAATAAAATCGTTCTCCTTGAAAATACAGAAGGCTCTTTATTCTGTGGCGCAAGTAGTAGTCTTTATAAAGGGTAAGAGCGCAATAAGTATAGCAAGGAACTATGGTGGCCGGAAAAAGAATTTTACCGGCCAGAATTTTTTGGCAAGAGGCTATGATGTATCGACAGTTGGCAAAGATGAGCTGTCGGTTCGAGAGTATATTAAAAAACAGGAACACGAGGAACGCAGAATTGAACAATTAAGACTATTTGATTAATCACCTTTAGGTGATCCCCATTTTTTACCGCTTTGAGCGGTTCAGAATCCCATGCCACCGGCTTTGCCGGTGGTCGGTGCTTATCCGATTCGTTTATCAATAGGTCAGACTCCTACGCTGAAGTATGGAAGCCAGTACAAAAACTCCACAGCTTTATTATCTGTTTGAAATAGGACTGGAATAAGTATGCCTTCATAATAAGGCATTCGAGTGGCGGCTTTGTAAAAGGTCTTTTAGATTACCCTTATAATCTCCGACCTTTTACTAAGCCGTCAATCCTCTACCAGATCAGGGATTTGAATACCCAGCCAGTGTCGCCGTCAGAATGACGGACTTTGTACCAGTCTTTTTTTGTTTCCAAAACAAGAAACGGGACTCCTTTGCCAGCGGTGAATAAAACCGGATATTCCTTTCCTGGTCCTTTTCTAATATTGCTTTTGCGGTTTTTGGTAACAATCGTTTTGTCATTGCTCAGGAGGGGTTTGTAAACCCATCCATCATAACCTTCAAAATCCCTGAAATGGATCCATTTGTCATTGGTGTCAAGGACTTGTAATGGATAGTATTTTTCAGCCTTCCAAAGAATCTCATGGTTTGTTCCTGGTCCTGATCTGACGTTGATTTTATCTTTTTGAACACTGAGTCTTTGTTCTGAAAACGATAAAATAGGCGTGGATAAAAGAGTTACAGAAAAAATAACTGTTGCTAAAAATGTTTTTTTCATATGAGATACCTCCTTTTTTTTATTCCGCAACAGCGGAAGATTTAAAACAAAGCTGATTTTATAGCATGTCAGACATATGAGACAAAACCATTTATGAATATTTTTTAAATTTATGATTTTTTATGATGATAACTATTTGAAATAATAATATAAAAAATGACATATGTGTTATACATGTAGTCATTATAATAAAATGAAATAGATGGCTTTTTTTACCTTGAGAGCGTTATGGACTGCCTTTTCTATAATACGGATCAAGAACGGCTTATCATGAGGCATACTCGATCTGATTGTTGATAAATACAAACCTCTCATTATATAAACTAACTAAAAAATAATCGAAAAAGATCAACTTTAAATCAAGGAGATTGAAATGCGCCGGATTATCATGTTTTTTTTTGCTATGTTGACTGCTGTCGGTTCTGCAAGTGCGGACGAAACGGCAAAGGGTTTAGATTTATTCAACAAGGCAGTGCTTTCGTTTGAAACAGTTAATGACTACACATGCACATTCCATAAAAAAGAAATGGTCAATGGAGAGATAATAACTTCAAAATCTGATCTGAAAGTAAAAAAACCGTTTTCCATATTCTATAAAGAATTTGTCGGATCGAACAAGGACATAGCCTGTGTATATATCGAAGGCCAGAATGACAATATGATGGCAACAAGAAATACGGGTATTCTGGGTCTTGTGACCGTAAGCCTTGATCCCACAGGCTTCGTGGCAATGAAAGGCAACAGACATCCAATTACTCATATTGGTATTGGGTACATCCTTTCATCTGCGTCAAAAGATATTGCAAGGGCCAGAAAAAACAAAGATGCTGTATTTACATATGAAGGCGTATCTGAAATTTATGGAAGAAAAGCCCATCAGATCAAGACCGTATACCCTGAAAATAAAGGGTATTACGCTCATATAGTTCAGCTGTGGTATGATGACGAAACAGGACTTCCTCTTAAAATATCGATGCTTGACTGGAAAAATGAATTTATGGAGGAATACGGCTATGAGAATCTCAAGATCAACGTGGGCCTGACTGACAAGGATTTCAGCATTTAAATATAAATATTGCAGGAAATAAGTTGCGGATGATTTTGCGACCCGCTGGCACTCCTGATTACTTTACTCTTGATTTGAAATTAAATTATTCAAACCAGTCTTTCCCCCATATTTATACCACGAAATAAAAAAAGCTGTACCGCCCGAAGGCGATACAGCTTTATAAATGCTTATTATGGATTCATCGATTAGCCGATGAATGCATCTTCAGGCATATCCATAGCTGCTGTAGAAACTGCCATGGTTCCGATCATTTTGCCCATTGCTGTTGGAAGCATGTGCTCAATGAAGAAACGAGCGCCGATAACCTGACCTTCGTAGTATGCCTTATCTTTCTTGGAAGCTTTTTCGATCTTAGGCTGAGCAACTGATGCTCTCCAGAGATGGAGCCATGACATAATAACGTCACCGGCTACTTCACAGAAAGGAGTAGCGTTAGCGAAAGCAGAAAGAACTTTTTCGCTCATTGCAGCGCCACCAAGGGTCATTGCAACTTCACCAAACTTGTTAACTGCTTTCTGAACTTTTTCAGCCATATCTTCAAGGCCAGCAGCCTTAGCAGCAGCGATGGTCTTGTTTACTTCGCCAAGAAGATCCATGAGAGGCTTGCCCTTCTTCATGCCGAGCTTACGACCAAGAAGGTCCATAGCCTGGATGCCGTTGGTACCTTCGTAGATTGCTGTGATGATACAGTCACGAAGGAGCTGAGCCTGAGGATATTCTTCGATGAAACCGTAACCACCGTAGATCTGGATACCGGTTCTTGCAACTTCACAGCCCTTATCGGTGCAGTACGCTTTTGCGATAGGAGTGATGATTTCGATAAGACCGTTCCACTTCGCCTTGTCATCTTCATTGGCTGCGGTGTTAACCATGTCAAAGCACCAGCCGAGATAGTAGATAAGAGAGCGCATACCTTCAACATAGGTCTTCATCATAAGAAGGTTACGACGAACGTCCGGATGCTGGATTATTGGCACTGGGGTGATGTTCTTTTCAAGAACTGCCTTGATAAGATCCGGACCCTGCTTACGCTCTTTAGCGTAGTTAACCGCATTCATGTAAGAATGGGTAGCAAAGCCATGACCCTGAAGAGCAACGCCCTGACGCGCTTCATTCATCATGAGGAACATGGTTCTCATGCCCTTGTTCTTGTCGCCGATGAGGTAGCCGCGGCATTTGCCCTTGCTTCCGAAAGCGATTGAACAGGTAGCGTTGCCATGGATACCCATTTTGTGTTCAACACCGGTGATTGTTACGTCATTGTCTTCACCGATTGAACCGTCATCGTTTACCCAGAGCTTTGGAACGATGAAGAGAGAAATACCAGGAGTACCAGGAACGCTTGATCCGTCTGGCTCGATGATACGAGCAAGAACAGGATGAATTACGTTTGGAACCATATCAGAGTCACCGCCGGAGATGAAAATCTTGTTACCAACGATGTTGTATGTTCCGTCTGCATTGAGGGTAGCTACTGACTCAAGAGCACCAACGTCAGAACCTGCGTTTGCTTCGGTGAGACACATTGTGCCGCCCCACTCGCCGGTGTAAAGTTTCTTGAGATAGAGTTCCTTCTGCTTTTCAGAACCTACGCTTGCGATGATGTTGCCGCAACCGTGTGTAAGGCCTGGGTACATGAGGAATGCGCAGTTTGCGCCGGTGAACATTTCACCGCAAGCCATTGCAAGAACGTGTGGCATGCCCTGTCCGCCGTACTCAGGATCATCACACATTGCTACCCACTCACCTTCGCAGTATTTTTTGTAAGGCTTGTGGAATGAAGGTGGAACTTTTACCTGGCCATTTTCAAGTGTAACGCCTTCTTTGTCACCAGGTACCATGGTGGGAAGGATTTCCTTGATTGCGAACTCTCTTGCTGCTGTAAGAGTCATGTCCATGGTTTTTTTGTTGAAAGCAGCATAGTCTTCATGCTTTGAAATCTGTGATGCTTCGAACATTTCATGGAGAACGAAGTCCTGGTCCCTGCGGTCAGCGATCTGCTGTGCCATCTGAATATCTCCTTAAAGTGGCTTAAGTTTGATTCCTTTGAGCCGGAGTTGAATCACCCCGGCCAGTTCCATTATAAAAATATTAAAATAAAAAGGACGAACCTTTTTTGAAAACTATATCCTGCATATATAGTTTTATTGCCTAATTTGGTGTTGCAAAAAAAGATTTCCGTTTGATAGTGAACTCCTTGAATATCTGAAAACACCGGTACCGGATAAAATCCTTAAATGGCATGGACTTTTTTTAATTTTTTACGAGACCATCGAGTAATTATTTTGCATACAATCAACAGTCGTTTATATTTATAAGTTTTAAGTCTGTAAACCTAAAATTGCATAGTATTACAAATTATTGTCAGAACTTATTCCGTGGGTGAATATATCGAGCACTGTTTTAATGAAGGCGTCCAGCGCATCCGGTTCGCCAGCTTCCTCGGTAAGCCAGAACCAGGCAATGGAGGTCATTATTCCTGTGAACATGACCGCCATCTGGTGAGCTGAATATGGCTTGAATTCTTTTTTTTCTATGCCTTCTTCAAAGAGCTCCTGGAAAAGAGCTATTAGTCTGTCATGGAGTTTGTTGATTTTTTTGTTCAGACTTGGGGTAAGGGCTCCATCAATATTGCTTCTTTCAGACACATATATACGGATGAAATTCTGGTTGCCCTGGCAGAATTTTGCACATGCCCTGAGGCTGTCCATGAGTCTCAGGCTTGGCTGAATGTCCCGGTTCTTTGTTATGTCAATCAGGATATCTCCGAGTTCCAGCCCTTTGGTGAAAACAAGATCATGGTAGATCTGTTCTTTGCCTGAAAAGAATTTGTATATTGTTCCGAGCGGATATTCGGAAGCCTGGCTTATCTGGGCCATTGTTGTTCCGTGATATCCTCCGGCTGCGAAGACTTTCTCAGCGGCCTTGATTATTTCGGCCTTTTTCAGCTCGTATTCTCTTTCTTTGCGGGACTTCTTTATCACCAGGCACTCCAAGCATGCTAATTTTATGAAATCCGTATTCTATTTGTAAGGACTCTATTGTCAAGTTTTTTTGGTTTTATTTTTTTATAAGCTCAAAAAAAACAAAATGAATACAATGTATTAAGGTCGATTTCGGATGTCAGGCGAGGCCATGGGGTTCCTGGCCTGGCTTTGGCTGTGACAAATATCTGTAATTATTTGCTATCTTCCGAATCTTCCTGCTTGGCTTTATCTTCTTCCTTGGCTGCGTTCTTGAAATTTTTGATGCTTTGCCCGAGGCTTTTGCCTATTTCAGGAAGCTTTCCAGCTCCGAATACGACAAGGACAATAACAAGTATTACTAAAAGTTCTGGAATGCCCAATCCGGCCATTTTTTTTCTCCTGCAAAAGTGAGTTTACTTAAAAAGATTGAACGCTATCATTAGATTTGCTTTTTTGTCAACAGGCCTATTTATTAAAAGCACTTGACTAACAATGGGTTGTGATTAATTTGGTTATAAACTTTTTTAAGGCAACTTCGGACAAAAAGCCGGATGCGCCAGGATGCTCTAATACTTAAGCACCGGCAACTCATTTTTTTACCGGCAGTATTTATCTGAATATCAGGACAATTCCAAGGAAATTGCAGAAATGACAAGACACACACTTAAAAATAAATTTTCAGGCGCAAGCAAATATGTTCTTGATGAAGAACTCGCAAAAATAGTCAATATATCCATGGCTCTGGAGATGCCGCTCCTTCTCAAGGGCGAGCCCGGAACAGGCAAGACCATGCTTGCCCATGCCATAACCGAGAGTCTTGGCATGCCCCTTATCATACTTAATGTAAAATCCAGCATGAAGCTGATCGAGGCCCTTTATCAGTATGATACCCTTACGCGCCTCAATGACAGCCGCTTTGGGGACTCAGGGAAAGATGTCAGCAATATAGAAAACTATATAAGGATGGGAAAGATCGGTCAGTCCTTTACCATGGATGAAAGATGCGTGCTTCTGATTGACGAGATAGACAAGGCTGACACTGATTTTCAGGATGACATGCTTGATGTTCTTGACCAGATGCAGTTTGACATTCTTGAAACAGACCGAACAGTCCGCGCCCAGCACAGGCCTGTCATAATAATCACTTCGAATGCCAAGAAAGACCTCTCAGATCCGTTTTTGGGACGCTGCAATTTCCATCATATTGCCTTTCCTGATCCAAAGATGATGAGAAACATCATAGATGTCCATTTCCCCAAGATGGACGAGACCCTGGCTGAGAATGCCATCAGCACTTTTTACAAGCTGCGTGAGCTTGACGGAATAGAAAAAAAACCTGCTACGCGCGAGCTTATTAACTGGATAAGAGCTCTCAGTGCTGATCCTGATTTCAAGGCAAAGGATCTTGTTAAAGGTGAAGTTCCTTTTCTTGGAATTCTTTTCAAGAAGAGTCCTGATTATACGAGGGTTACTGCGGCTGTTTCAAGACGCAAATTCTAATTTCAGCCTGATAAAAGGCATAAGATATGTTCGTACAATTTTTCTACACACTTAAAGAACTCGGCGTGCCTGTGACTCCGACTGCTTTTCTGACTCTTCAGAAAGCGCTTGGAATGGGGCTTGTCAATTCCATGGATGATTTTTACACAACAGCCAGGGCCGTACTTGTAAAGAGCGAAAGATATTTCGATATCTATGACCAGGTTTTTGCGAGTCATTTCGAAGGAGCAGAGCTTCCTGATATAAAAGGAATTGAGCTTGATGAGATTGTAAAATCCCTCCTCGATGAGTGGCTCAAAAATCCCAAAGACATTGCGGACGCACTCGGAATTGATCCTGAAAAGCTTTCCAAGCTGAGCCCAGACGAATTGATAGAGTATTTCAAGGAAAGGCTGAAAGATCAGGCTGAACGCCATGATGGCGGAAACAGATGGATTGGAACTGGCGGAACGTCTCCTGTTGGTCACTCGGGCTATCATCCTGGCGGTATGAGGGTCGGCGGAGTTTCCCGTAACAAATCAGCTGTCAAGGTGGCCGGAGAGAGGCGCTACAAGGATTATTCAACTGAAGGGCCGCTAACCCAGGCCATGATGGGCGAGGCCATGAAACGCCTTAGAAATATGGTTCCCCACGGCCCCATGGATAAGGTGAATGTGGACAAGACCATATATCACACCATGAAGAATGCCGGGGAAATCGAGATCATATTTGACAGAAGCCTCAGGGACAGGCTCAAAGTGGTTCTCATGATAGACAATGGCGGATGGTCCATGGATCCTTATGTCGACGTTGTTCAGACGCTTTTTGATTATGCCAGATCCCAGTTCAAGGAAATAAAGACCTATTTCTTCCACAACACCATATATGACAAGGTGTGGGAAGATCCTGCCAGATATAAGAAGCCCGTGGCCCTTGATACATTTTCAAGAATGGATCCTGAGACAAGGGTGATAATCCTTGGTGACGCAAGCATGGCGCCCTATGAGCTTATGTCTCCGGGAGGTGCCATTCATATCCAGGACAGAAGTGGCAAGGCCAGCATCGAGCGTCTGAAATTCATATCAGACACATTCAGGCATTCAATATGGCTGAATCCGACTTCTCCATATATGTGGGGTTACACCCACACCGTCGCCGTTATTTCAAGAATATTCCCCATGTTCGAGCTGTCACTTGACGGACTCGAAAAAGCTGTTGCTGAGCTTATGAGGAAAAATTGATACTATTTATGAATTTTGAAGGACGAGGAATTAATCAGGATGCCTCCGGCGGGTCGCTTTTTGAAAAAAGCTTCGCAAAAACTTTATGATTTGTGTTTAAAGTTAGAAATCATAATTCAAAAATATTCATTTTAAAATCATCTGACCGTAGGGTGCTCAAGCCGTAAGGCTTGCGCACCAACAATCTATAGCTTTGGCCCTTGTGTTTGAGTTTTTCAAGGATTGATTTCATAATTTTTAGCGAGAACTGTTAAAATATGTCGGAATTTTTTGAACAGAAATACAGGGTCAGGTATTCCGACGCTGGTGTGTCAGGTTTTCTGCGGCCCTGGATGTTTTTCAATCTGTTTCAGGATGCGGCCAGTGTCCATGCTTTTAATGAAGGTGTATCTGCCCTGCACATGGCTGAAAAGGGCCTGACCTGGGTTGTCAGAGCATATAGTCTTGAAATTAAAAGCTTGCCTGTGTGGAATGAGGAACTTAGGATAAGAACATGGAGATTCCCTTTTAAGAATCTTTACGAGCTTAGATCCTATGAGGTTACAGGAAGCTCAGGTCAGGTTTATGCCTTTGCAAAGAGTGCCTGGATACTTGTGAAAATTGACTCTGGGCAGCCAGTTCGGCTTGGAAAGAATCTTCCTCCTGAACTTCCTTCCGGGCCTCCAATAGACTTCGAGATTCCTGAATTGCCAGCACCAGAATTCGAACCTGAATCAGGAAATGGTTCAGGAGTCATTAATAAAACGAGATTTGAAGTCCATGCATGGGATCTTGATTATAACAGGCATGCCAATAATGCCGTTTTTATCAAGTGGCTCATTGAATCCCTGCCTTCTGATATTACTGAAACTTGGATTAAAAATATTGATGCTGTTTTTATGAAGTCTGCGTATATGGGTAACAGCCTTGATTGCAGCATGAAAAGAAGGAATAATGGACAGGACGAGAGTTTTATCTGCGGAATTTTTTCTCCTGATACGGCCCAGGATATTTTGAAAGCCGAGATCAGATGCTCGCTTACTTCAAAGCCTGTCGGAGCATTTGACCGGAGCATTAACCAGAGCATTAACGAGGCTATCGATCGGGCATCACTCTAAATGCTTCTGGAATATTTCAGTCTGTTTTTACTCAGTTTTGGCGCAGCCACAGTAATTCCCATCGGGAGTGAACCCCTTTTTACATATATGCTTGCATCCGGCGGTGATGCTTCTTCCCTTGTTGCTACTGCTACAATCGGCAACTGGTTCGGCGGACTTACAACCTTTGCCCTCGGATATTTCGGCAAATGGGAAAGAGCCTCAAAAATCCTCAGAATTGATCCTGTGAAGGCAGAAAAATGGAGAAAAAAGGTCGTTGATAAAGGAACCTGGTTTGCGATCTGGTGCTGGACTCCTTTTGTCGGGGATATAATTGCCTTTGCCCTAGGACTTGCAAGGGCTAATCCAATGACCGTATCTGTTTTCATGCTTACAGGTAAATTTCTTCGCTATTTATTCATAGCTCTTACACTTGAAGGTTTCAGCAGGCTTTGAAAAAGAATCAAACCCCCTAAATTTTCAAATATTTTTAACTTCATTCGAAAATTATTCCCCGATTTCATTTTTTGACTGCTTTTTTTTAAAACTCATAATATTGATATTCTCTGTCAATAAAACACTATGAACCATGATGAAACAATGGCTCATTTAAATACTGCTTCATTGAATTTCAGGAGGACTTAATGCCCATCTGCAAAAAGAATCGTAACATATTGATCCTGTCCATTTTTCTTATGCTTTCCCTTGGGTTTGTCCAAGGCTGCAAAAAAGGATCTGATTCGGCGGGTGGAAAAGACGGCGCCGGGAAAAAGGGTGCGGCTCCTGTTGTTGTTGCTGAAGCTTTGACAAAAGATGTGCCTGTTCAGATAACTGCTGTCGGGAATATTCAGGCTTTATCGACTGTAAGCATCAAATCCCAGGTTGAGGGAGAAATAGCGTCTGTTTATTTTAAGGAGGGCCAGGAAGTAAAGGCCGGAGATCCTCTTTTTGGCATTGACGCGAGGATGTACGAGGCTCAGCTCAGGCAGGCCGAGGCAAGTCTTGCCAAGAACAAGGCCCAGCTTGTTAATACAAAAAAACAGCTTGAGCGTTATGCTTCTGTTTTGAGAAAAGGTATTACCGAGGAACAATATGATAATCTTTCAGCAAATGCTGCCTCCCTTGAAGCCAGTATAAAATCAGACGAATCCATGATCGACGCGGCAAAGCTCAGGGTTTCATATTGCTCCATAAAGGCTCCGGTTCCTGGAGTTACAGGCAGTCTCAAGGTCAGCAAGGGCAATATAGTCAAGGCAAATGATAATGACAGGCCGCTTGTGACCATTAACCAGATCAAACCTATTTATGCTGTTTTTTCAGTGCCTGAAAAGAATCTAACAGAAATCAGAAAGCTGATGGCCGAGAAAAAACTTGAGGTGACAGCCCAATTGTCTGATCAGATGTCTGGTCGGGTGTCTTCAAAAGATATTAAACCGGTAAAGGGCAGCCTCGCTTTTATTGAAAACTCTGTGGATGTTGCAACTGGCACAATTCAGATGAAGGCCTCTTTCCCGAATGAAGACGCAGGGCTTTGGCCTGGCCAGTTCGTAAATATCACACTTGGACTTGGAATAAAAAGCGGTGCTGTTACAGTCCCTTCCCAGGCGATTCTTTCAGGCCAGAAAGGCGAATATGTTCTTGTGGTCAAAGAGGATGAAACCGTTGATTTCAGAATTGTAAAACCAGGCTCGACTATAAATGGCGAGACTGTCATCAATGAAGGAGTGACAGCCGGTGAAAAGGTTGTGACAGATGGACAGATGAAAATTGCTCCGGGCGCCAAGGTAAAGATTGCGGACGCTAAAGAAGCATCTGACAAGAAAGACGACGGAAAGAAAAAGCCTGAGGCTGATAAACCCAAATGAGAATTTTTGACCATTGATTTTCATTGCAATGCATTATTCTCAGTGCGGTTGGCTGATCATAAAAACCAAGATTCCGAAAGCAATGACAATCTCATTTTTTAAGCATGTGCCATAATCATAAAGTTTTTGCGGAGCTTTTTTCAAAAAGCGACCCGCCGGAGGCGTTTTTTAATGAACATTCCTGAACTTTTTATAAAAAGGCCTGTCATGACTACGCTGGTCATGATGGCGATACTCATCTTCGGGATAATGGCCTACAGGCTGCTCCCAGTTAGCGAACTTCCCAATGTTGACTTTCCGACCATCCAAGTTTCCGCAAATCTTCCAGGTTCAAGCCCTGAGACAATGGCGTCATCTGTCGCGACTCCGCTTGAAAGGGAATTTACAACCATATCAGGTTTGGATTCCATGTCATCCAGCAGCGCTCTTGGGATTACCCAGATTACGCTTCAGTTTTCTCTGGAAAGGGATCTTGATTCAGCGGCCCAGGACGTTCAGACAGCAATCTCAAAGACTCTCAGACTTCTTCCTGCTGAAATGCCGACGCCTCCTTCTTTCAGAAAAGTAAATCCTGCTGATCAGCCGATAATATATCTTGCCTTAAGTTCCACTGTGCTTCCTCTTTCTGAGGTCAATGAATTTGCTGATACCATGCTTGCCCAGCGCATTTCCATGATAAACGGGGTTGCCCAGGTTCAGATTTACGGTTCCCAGAAGAGGGCTGTCAGGGTTCAGGTCGATCCTGACAAGCTGAACGCGGCAGGGATAGCTCTTGAGGATGTCAGCAAGGCTGTATCTGATAATAACGTGAATCTGCCCACCGGAACTTTTTCCGGGAAAAGCAGGGCGCTTACCATAAAAGCTTCTGGTCAGTTATTAAAGGCAGATGACTACAAATCCGTGATTGTGAGTTATAAAAACGGCTCACCAGTATATTTGAAACAGGTCGCCAGCATCATAGAAAGTGTTGAAAACGACAAGGTCGCAAGCTGGATGGACGGTGACAGGGCGATAGTTCTTGCGGTCCAGAGGCAGCCGGGTACAAATACGGTTGCTGTCGCAGATGCCATTAAAAAACTTATTCCTTCCTTCAAGGCCCAGATTCCGGGAAACGTTGACCTAAAGGTTCTTTACGACCGTTCTGAATCCATCAAGGATTCCATAGAAGATGTAAATTTTACCCTATATCTAAGCATGGTTCTCGTTATTCTGGTAATATTCGTTTTTTTGAGAAACGTATCTGCCACACTTGTTCCAGCCCTTGCGCTTCCGCTTTCAATTGTAGGAACATTTGCCGTCATGCAGCTCATGGGTTACAGTATGGACAACCTTTCAATGATGGCCCTCACTCTTTCCGTGGGATTTGTCGTGGACGACGCCATTGTTATGCTTGAAAACATAGTCAGGCATATGGAAATGGGAAAGGGACGATTAAGGGCCTCACTTGAAGGATCAAAGGAAATCGGGTTCACCATCATTTCCATGACAATATCCCTTGCCGCCGTGTTCATCCCCCTTCTTTTCATGGGCGGGTTGATTGGCCGCCTGTTAAAAGAATTTGCCGTAACAATAAGTGTTGCCATACTTGTTTCAGGATTTGTATCCCTTTCGCTTTCCCCAATGCTTTCAAGCAGGTTTGTCAAACATCACAAGAGTCATCATGAAGGAGAAGAAAAACATGGCCGCATGTTCAGGCTTTTTGAACGCGGATTCGATATTATGCTCGGAGCCTATGAATCGAGCCTGAAATTGGTTATACGCCACAAATTCAGCACGCTTATCATGTCCATAGCCCTCATTTTCATCACAGTCTGGCTTTTCAGAATAACTCCCAAGGACTTTATTCCTAGTCAGGACGTAGGCCAGCTTTATGGTTTTACTGAAGCGATCGAAGGCGCTTCATTTGAATCCATGAAGGAGCATCAGAAAAAGATAGCCGAAATTATACAGAAAGATCCTGGAGTCGAGCACGTCATGTCCAATGTCGGGCCAAGCGGATCAAGAATGACCTCAAATTCAGGCATGGTTCTGCTAAAATTAAAGCCAAGGTCCGAGAGGAAAGACAGCGCGGATGAAATTCTCCAGAGACTAAGACCAAAGCTGGCTGCCGTGCCAGGCATCAAGGTCTTTCTCCAGAATCCGCCTGCAATACGCATTGGAGGCCGTTCAAGCAAAGGGCTTTATCAATATACTCTCCAGGATTCGGACATGAACGAGCTTTTTGCCTGGGCTCCGAAAATAGAGAAAGCAATGCGTGATCTTCCTTCGCTTCAGGATGTGAGCACAGATCTCCAGATAACGAGTCCTCAGATATTGGTGGATATAGACCGTAAAAAAGCCGGATCATTGGGGATTTCAGCAAGACAGATTGAAAACACCCTGTACAGCGCGTTTGGATCGAGGCAGATTTCGACGATTTATTCGCCGTCCAACCAGTATCAGGTAATAATGGAGTTCAACCCTGAATATCAGGCTGATCCTGCTTCCATATCAAAACTCTATGTACGATCCTCAACAGGAAGCCTTGTCCCTCTTGAGACAGTGGCCTCGATAAAGCAGCAGGTTGGGCCTCTTACCGTAAACCACAGCGGACAGCTCCCTTCTGTTACAATCGCTTTCAACCTAAAGCCTGGAAGTGGTCTTGGCCAGGCAGTGAAAGAGATTGAAGGCGCGGTTGATGAACTGAAGGTGCCTGAAGGCATAAGCACGGCGTTCCAGGGTACGGCCCAGCAATTCCAGGAGTCCATGAAAGGAATGTTTATGCTTCTTTTCATGGCCATATTCGTTATTTATATAGTTCTCGGAATTCTTTACGAGAGCTTTATTCACCCCATTACAATTCTTTCCGGCCTTCCATCGGCTGGTGTCGGCGCTCTTCTTACCCTGCTTGTTTTCAAGGTCGATCTGAGCATCTATGCCTTTGTGGGAATAATAATGCTTGTGGGCATAGTAAAGAAAAACGCCATCATGATGATAGACTTTGCGATCTCGGCCCAGAGAAACGAAGGCAAGAATGCCGAAGATTCCATATTTGAAGGCTGCATCATGAGATTCAGACCTATAATGATGACGACCATGGCTGCTCTCATGGGAACGCTTCCTATAGCTCTTGGAATCGGAGCGGGAGCTGAAGCAAGACGTCCGCTTGGACTCGCTGTTGTAGGAGGACTGGTCGTTTCGCAGTTTCTGACCCTTTATATTACGCCTGTCATTTACATTTATCTTGAAAAGGTTCAGGAAAAGGTAAAGGCAATGTATATGAAAAAAAGATGATATTTAAGTAAGGATTCAAGGGCGTGCTTTTAATCAGGTTCATGATATCGAAAGAAAAAATATTGACGATAGCTGCTTTTGCCATGTTTATGCTGACTTTTGCGTCGTCAGCTTTTGCAAAAGATAAAATAATCTGGGTTGATGTCGATGCTCCGCCCTTTTATATTCTTGAAGGAAGCGACAAAGGCAAAGGGGTTGTCGATGAAATAACACTGCTTCTTCAGAAAAATATGCCCCAGTATGACCATGAGCACCGGGTTATAAATCTTTCAAGGCTGATGTATATGATGCGAAACGGGGAGCATGTTTGCCACGCAGCTCTGTTCAGGACAAGCGAACGGGAGGCTGAGGCCCTTTTTTCATCGATTCCTACGGACATTGTGCCGCCTGTTGGTATAACCATAAAAGCTGACAGGAAAGATGACTTCCCTGATCATGATAATTGTTCCCTGGCTGAACTTCTTGAAAAGAAAAAATTGAGGGTGGGTATCGCCGCAGACAGGTCTTATGGAAAACCCCTGGACAATATTCTGAAGAGAAATGAAGGCAGCTCTCTTGTTTATGCAAGGTCAGGCGCTGATATTTATTCCGGGCTGTTAAGGATGCTTCTTGCAGGCCGCATCGATTTCATACTTGGATCTCCTCTTGAGGCCGGGTATATACATAAAAAAATGGATGTCGGTGACTCTGTAATCAATATACCAATCAGGGAAAACATGGAATACACAATGGGCTATGCTGCATGCCCCAAAAATGAATGGGGCAGGGGAGTGATGACCGAGATTGAAAGAATCCTGAAAGAGAGAAGAAATACCGATGAATATCGGGATATCTTTGAAAAATGGCTTGATAAAGGCAGTCTTGATAGATTCAGGAAAGCGTATTCAGCACATTTTTTGAAAGAGTCTTTAACTGAGAATAATAATAGCGATGGCAGAAAATAGCTGCTTATAGAGAAATGGCAAACGACTTTTACGTTATCTTTTTTGAACATTTACAAGGTCGTCAAAAGTCAGATTCCCGTCATTCCGGCGCGGGCCGGAATCCATGAATAACTGAAAATATTGGATGCTGGATCAAGTCCGGCATGACGCCGATGCCATTTTTTGACTTTTTGTGAAGGCATCAAAATTGGAATTATTGATCAGTATTTCCAGGTAAGGGTCAGGCCGATTCCTTTCATATCACCACCAGCTTTCATGCTGACTGGGAGGCTTTTATATGAGCTGTTCAGATTCTGGCTTTCGCCTTTTATTATTCTGTCTCCGTCTGATGTCACGTATGTTCCTGCAATGTCGACCGTAACTCCTTCCAGATCTATTCCCGCGCCGATCCCATAAACATGGCGGTCTGCGTCTGGCCATACAAAATCAAAAGTTTCATCAGGTATGGGTGAGGGATCATATGTATATCCGCATCGAAGCGTAACTTTTTCAATAATCTGCCATTCTGTACCGAATTTGAGCTGGAATTTATCTTCCCATTTTCTTGGATATGAAATTTCAGGGATCATTCCAATAATGGCCGGGCTGAAAGAAAGGTGATAAGCATTTGTAACTGACCATTCTGTCCAGAGAATGTCTGCCTCGAAAGCAACGGTTTTAAGCGGATATATCCTTACTCCGGCCTGGATCTGCTGGGGGAAGTCAATCGCAGTATCAGCCTTTGATCTCAGGATCATGCCATTTGGGGCAACAACCACCGCGCTTCCTGAAAAATCAGCCTCTGTTCCGCTTCTCCACGTAATGCCAAGGTTTATGTCTTCAGATGGCGTAAAAAGCATGCCTATATTCATGGAAAGATTTGCGTCATCTTCAAGGTCAACCCTTATGTCAGCATCGTGGAACAATGAAGAAATTTTTTTGAGCGTTGCTTCGTCGAGTCCTGTTTTGTCCCTCACAGGCTGGGACGTTGCTATGTATTCAGGGAAATACTCTCTGTTGCTCTGGCCAGTCTTTGCTTTGCCTATAGAAAGACCCGTTCCGATGGAAAAAGTATCATTGATATTAAAGGACATTCCTGGAGTGATAACTTCCCTAACATAATAAGACTCATGACTGTTATATGCCGCAGGGTTTCTGTTGGGATTAGACGGCCATTCCATCTCAAGCCCGAATGGCACATATGCCGCGACTCCTGCTGTTATTCTGTCATTGATTTTTTTAGACGCGCTGAAATGCGGAACTGCTATGCCGTCAGTCGTGCTGGAAAAAGGAGCTGTTTTTTGATGATAAGGATCATGGCTAACGCTGTATTCGTTTACTATCAGGTCCGGCTTTACAAGCGAAGTTCCGGCTGAAAAAGTGAATCTGTCGCTGCCTTTAAGAGCGCCAGGATTGTTGAACAAAGCATATGTTTCGTCCGGACAGGCTGCAACAGCTCCGCAGACTGATATGGCCCGTGAGCCTATTCCGAAGTTGTCAACATTGCCTGCCATGACCGGGCATACGAAAATTGCCTGGAATATGACTGCTGAAATCATTAATAAAATTAGAATTATCATATATGGATTGCCTTGCTTTTTCTTTATTCTGCTTAGGGTTTATGTTTTTAATAAAGGGAGAATTCGTGAGGGGTATAGCCCCATAAAAAAACATAATCAAGGGTTTATTGGTTTATGGGATAACGTTGTTATTTATGAATGTATCTGTTGTTTTTAAAGAATGACAAGTGTTCACAGGAGTGTGTTGTGAATAATGTTTATAGGAAGTGTATTCTGTAGTAGCATTGTTATTTTTTTTGATGGATCTTCGGACTTGGTCAAAAGCAGGGTGGGCGGCGATGTTAAATTATCTTAAAAATGCTTCATCTAATTGCCCATGCATTTGGTTTTAACATCTTCAACAGTCCAGGTAAGGGATTCATTCTTTTTAATTTTTGAGCTTCCCTCAAAAAGACTCGAACCAGTGCCAGCGTCCTTTACCATGCAGTTGATGGTTTTATGCGTCCCTTTATCGCTTTGAAGCCTTATGGCTAATTTCAGGTTACTGCAAGTAGGGCCGTATTCGAGTCTGCCGGAAACCTCAAGTGAGTCTCCTGACTGCGATATGTTTACCATGGATAAAGTGTAACCGTTGGCTGTGATATCTGCAGCGCTTGAAATTGCAGGAAAAACAATAAAATTAATTATGAATGAAATAGCAAATAGAAGCCTGTATTTGTTCATTTTTGATAAGCCTTATGTATAATACTAAAATGTTTCATCATATTTGATGGGTTTTAAGCCAGCATAAGACAAGTTTTCATTATTAATATTACGTGTTGATATAGACTTTGTTTTCATCCATGCGAGAACTCTTTTTTCAAACATTACATAGAGAAAAGAACCGCCTAAAACTCCTGATAAAGCGAGCAGCAATAATGTCATATCATTTGGGATTAGTTCAGACATATTGGTGCTTTTAATTCGTTTGCAGAAAAATTCAATAATAAAAATGTGAATCAGATAGATTGAATAAGAGGCGCTTCCGACAAAAAGAGCTATTTGTCTTTTTTTTAAAAAACTGTTTATCCCATTAGAACAGCTTCCAATGATTATCATGGCCGATGCAATTCCAAAAAACCATGTGTATTTGCCTTCTAAAGATGAAGTGTTGTCGAGTAAGCCTAAAATAATGAAAAGGGCATTTCCAGCAAAGAAAGCTGAATACCTCAAAATATCAGCTTGGTTTGTTCTTATGCCGGACTTGATCTTTTCTGTTAATAGGCCTGTTAATATCCCTAATAAGAACAAAGTGTTGTATTTTGATAGGAGAAATACCGAGGGGAAGTCGGGAGTGTTACTAAATATATTAAAAAAAACTGTGAGTGTGAATATCAAGCCAGATACAGTTAGTCCTGTTTTTTTGTTCATAATGATCAATGAAAAAAAGAGATAGAAAAGAATCTCATGGGTCAGCGACCAAGCTACAATTACATGCGGCGGATGTTCTTGAGGCATCAGCAGGAGGCTGGTTATTATGCCTGAGAGATTTCTGTGATATGGCTCCCCAAAGCTTGGACGCAGCAGCCAGACAGGAAGCAGCACCAGTGTGACTGTCCAGTAAAGTGGATAGATTCTGATGAATCTGTTTTTCAAAAAAGATTTTATATCGCGGCTCTTATTACCGTTGCAGTAAGTATGATAAAGAATAAAGCCGCTCAGAACGAAAAAGAATTCAACCCCTGCATGGCCAAAATGGAAAATTTGGCTAAGAGGGGTTTCCAATGAATATTTGCTCATTATGAAATTTGTATGATGAAGCACGACAAGAACAGCTGCGAAACCTCTGTATGCCTGAATGGCATGTAGCGTCTTCACTGTGGACGCTCCTTTTGTTATGAGGTTGGAATTGCCCTAAGCCGTGCTAATGGTCAGATACCATATAATTCACAGGTATTATCCCATATTGATTCAGCTATTGTTTTTGAATCTTTTTCAAGTACTTCAGCAATTTTAAGCAGCACGGCCGGTACGAATGACGGTTCGTTTCTTCTTGTTTTGTTTTTATGTGGAGCCGGGGTAAGGTAGGGCGCGTCGGTCTCAATCAGTATTCTGTCAGAAGGAATGTACCTGACAAGATCTCTTAAAGTTTCGCCTCTTTCATTCATCGTAATTATACCTGTTATTCCTATATATAAACCGAGATCGAGATAAGATTCAAGTTCCTTTTTATCCCCGCTGAAACAATGCACGACTCCGCGTCTGTTTTTGACTTCGTGATGTTTGAGGATTTCCAGAAATCTTCCTTCTGAATCCCTTTCGTGGAATATGAGTGGCAGATCAAGTCTGTATGCATATTCTAACTGACGGATAAACCATTTTTCCTGAACATTTTTAGGAGAATGCATTCTGTTGAAATCAAGACCTGTCTCGCCCCATGCCTTGACCTTGCTGCTTTTGGAAAGTTTTTCGAGGTGTTTCAGGACTTCCTCGCTGCATTCCTTGGCATCATGGGGATGAATTCCTACTGATGCGTAAACCCCGTCATACTGCTCCGCCACATGTACACATATTTCAGATGATCTTTCAGTCACGCCGACCGTCATCATTCCAGTTACGCCGGCTTCCTTTGCTCTGTCTATCATTTTTTCAAAATCTTTGGTGTATGAGGAATCATCAAGATGGCAGTGACTATCAAAAAAATGCATGTGGTCTCCTTAAAATCCGTTGAATAAAGTCTGAGGGGTCATAGCATTTTAATAAGCGGCAGGCAAATCGAGGGTTTGTTTTTTTCATTAATAGTAAGGCTTATTTTCGGCCGGTTTCAGCTTGATTTACAAAGATGCAGGGAGTAAGGTGTTTTTTCTGCTTTTTTGATTGGATGATGATTATCAAGCCTTTATAAAAAGGGAACATGGTTATGTTCAGAATAGTTGACAGAAAAGAGATCGCTGGCGTTGCAATAGTTGAAAATCAGATCGAAGCTCCGCTCATAGCAGCAAAGTCTAAACCAGGCCAGTTTGTGATCCTTAAAGCCAATGAGACCGGAGAACGAATTCCGCTCACAATAGCTGACAGGGATATCGAAAAGGGCCTTATTACAATACTTTATCTTATCGTTGGCAAATCAACCCGTATTTTTGCTGATCTTAAAGCAGGTGACTGCTTTCAGGACGTCATAGGCCCGCTTGGTCAGGCAACCCATCTTGAAAAATATGGAAAAGTCGTTTGTGTTGGCGGCGGCACTGGGATTGCCGTTCTTCATCCAATAGCAAGGGGGCTCAAGGAGGCTGGCAATCATGTCACAAGCATACTTGGAGCAAGGTCAAAGGATCTTCTTGTTTTTGAAGAACGTATGAAAAAGATTTCAGATGAAGTCATAATTACAACAGATGACGGTTCTTATGGAAGAAAAGGCTTTGTGACAGATCCTTTAAGGGAAATGCTTGAATCCGAAAAGCCAGATTTTGTGGTGACCATTGGCCCTGTCCCAATGATGAAGAATGTCTCAAAGCTTACAAAAGAATATGGCGTAAAAACCATAGTCAGCCTTAACCCGCTAATGATTGACGGCACGGGAATGTGCGGATGCTGCCGTGTGAGCGTTGGCGGCCAGACCAGATTCGCATGCGTGGACGGGCCAGAATTCGACGGCCATCTTGTGGATTTTGATGAAATCATGATGCGCCTGAAATCATATGACACAGAAGAGCGTAAAGCCATGGAAGATCATAAGTGCAGGCTGACCGGCAAACCTTAATTTACCGTAAATTTTGAAATCCCTTTCAGAGAGATCTTAAAATGACTGATAACAAGATTAAAGCGTCGAAACTTCCAAGAAATAAAATGCCTGAACAGAAACCAGAGGAAAGAAACAAAAATTTTCTTGAGGTTCCGCTTGGATATTCGCCTGAAACAGCCATTTCCGAGGCAAAGAGATGCCTCCAGTGCAAGAAACCGGGCTGTGTTGCGGGTTGTCCTGTAAATGTAGACATCCCCGCTTTCATAAATCTCATAGCTGAAGGTAATTTCAAGGCTTCCATAAGAAAGATTTGGGAAAGAAATGCCCTGCCAGCGGTCTGCGGAAGGGTCTGTCCCCAGGAAATCCAGTGCGAGGGTTCATGTATTCTTGCAAAAAAAGGTGAATCCGTCGCTATTGGCGCACTCGAGAGATTTGCAGCTGATACTGAAAGACTTACAGGTGTCCATGAAATGCCGCCTAAAGTAGCTTCCATAGGTAAAAAAGTCGCTGTTGTGGGTTCAGGGCCATCCGGACTTACTGTTGCTGGCGACCTTGTAATAAAAGGTTATGAGGTTACTGTTTTCGAAGCCTTTCACAAGGCTGGCGGAGTGCTTGTCTACGGTATTCCTGAATTCAGGCTGCCAAAGGATATAGTCGCGGATGAGATTAACTTCCTTGAAAGACTTGGAGTGAAAATCGAGACCAATATGGTCATAGGAAAGGTTGTATCTGTTGACGAGCTTTTTGCTTCTGGATTCGAGGCCGTCTATGTCGGGGTTGGGGCAGGTCTTCCAAGCTTTCTGAATATCCCTGGTGAAAACTATATCGGTGTATATTCAGCAAACGAATATCTGACCCGCGCCAATCTTATGAAGGCCTATCTTTATCCTGAATATGACACTCCCATCGCAAGGGGAAGGCATGTGGCTGTTTTTGGAGCAGGCAACGTTGCCATGGATTCCGCAAGAACTGCTTTAAGACTTGGAGCCGAAAAGGTTGAGATCATATACAGGCGCACAAGGGCTGAGATGCCGGCAAGGGCGGAAGAAATTCACCATGCCGAGGAAGAAGGCGTTGAGTACAGATTCCTGACCGCTCCTTTAAGATTTATTGGAAATGAGAATGGCCGTCTTGTTGGAGTTGAGTGTCTCAAAATGGAGCTTGGCGAGCCTGATTCATCCGGCAGGCCAAGACCTGTAGAAGTCAAGGGTTCGGAATACATAGTCCCATGCGATATGGCCATAATTGCAGTTGGCTCAGGAGCAAATCCCATCCTCACTTCTTCGGCCCCGGATATGAAGCTGACAAAAAGAAACTATATCATCGCAGATCCCGAAACCGGCAGGACAACCAAAAAAGGAGTCTGGGCCGGAGGAGATATTGTGACTGGTCAGGCTACAGTAATTCTTGCCATGGGCGCAGGCAGAAAGGCAGCCGATTCGATTGATGCTTATCTTTCAGGAAAGGATGATAGCTGGCCTGAAGAAAAATAAAAAATTTAGATCCGATTGAGGCTATCCAAAATCCGACATCATGAATTGTTGTTTTATGAGTTTAGATTTTTGATTTAAAGACGCCGGGCAATACTTTAAAAAACTTCAATCAAAAATAGAGAATTTTTGCCTCGACGGGGCGCTTTTTGAAAAAAGCTCAGCAAAAACTTATGGACAAATATTCAGGTTTGAGAAATCTCAAATTAAGAGTAGAGTCATAAGGGGATTGCGGTTTATTCTTTCAATGCATTGTCGAGATGTCCATAGGAGGCGCTGTATGAAACGAGAGTTCAATGTTATCATTGAGCGCGATGAAGATGGCTTTTTTGTCGCCTCAGTACCTGAATTAAAAGGTTGCCACACCCAGGCAAAAAACCTTGATACACTTATGAAGAGAGTTCGCGAAGCCATTGAACTATGTATTGAGGTTGAAGGCGATAATGTCAGATATACAGAGTTTGTTGGAGTTCAGAGGATATCAGTCGAGGCATGAGCAGGCTTCCAAGGATAACAGGCAAAAAGGTTATTTCTGCTTTGCGGAAAGCTGGATTTGAAGTTATTCGCATAAAAGGCAGTCATCATTTTCTTCAACATGAAGATGGTCGTTGTACAGTTGTCGCTGTTCATTCTGGTGAAACAATCGGAAGCGGGCTAATGATCAAAATACTAAACGATTGTGAAATGACCGTTGATGACTTTTTAACCTTCGTGTAATCTGGGGATATATAGGTTTTAAATCATCGGAGGATATTATGGATACCACAAGATTTGTTTGCTGGCAGGAAGCAGATTTCTGGCTGGGTTATTCTGAAGAATGTCCTGATTATATGACCCAGGGGGAATCACTGGAAGAATTAAAGGCAAATCTTGCAGATATTTACAAGACCCTGACATCAGTTATATATAGAGTTTCATAATCATTTCTTTTTTCCGTGCTTTCTTCCAATTCAATGGTTATTCTGTCTTTATTCAGGTTTATCAGCATCCTCTTGATTCAATTAATCTTATGACAGGCGGAGGTGTCTTATGATCATGCAGAAGCTTCCCCTTGAAATTCTACCCCAGCCAGATGATGAAACATGCGGCCCCACCTGCCTTCATGCAATATATAATTACTATGGCGACCAGATTTCAATAGATCAGGTCATTGACGAGGTTCGTTGCGTTGATACAGGCGGAACTCTGGCTGTACATCTTGGAAATCATGCTTTAAAACGTGGCTATAAGGCTGATATTTTTACAAATAATCTTCATATGTTTGATCCGACATGGTTTAAGGGAAAAGGCGTATCCCTGAAACAAAAGCTATTAGCACAGGCCAAGCACAAGAGGTCGGACAGATTCAAAAATGCGACGTCCGGGTATTTGTCGTTTCTTGAAAATGGCGGAGAAATACATTTTGCGCCAATTACCCGCAAGCTTATAAGGATGTATCTTCAGCATGAAAAACCGATTCTTGCTGGTCTCAGTGCGACATACCTCTATGACACGGCGCGTGAGGTTCCCGAAACTAATGAATACCATGATGTGAAAGGCGTTCCCAGCGGACATTTTGTGGTTTTGAGGGGGTATGACCTGCTCAGAAAAAAAGTTATGATTGCAGACCCCTATCACTCAAATCCTTTATTCAAAAAACATTATTATTCGGTTAATATAAACAGACTGATTCATGCAATTTTGCTCGGTATAGTAACTTTTGATTCCAATCTTCTGGTTATTGAACCGGCTGAAAGCAGTGTTTTGCAGGAGAACTGATGAACGTACTTCTGGTGGTTGATAATCCCAAAAACTGGCCACTCAATATACCCAATGTCGGCGTTGTTTCAGCGCGTGATTATCTTGAAAGCCGTCTTGGTGATCTTCCAAGAAGAACCAGGGTTTTTAATCTGTGCAAGTCATACAGATATCAGACAATGGGATATTATGTCTCGCTCATTGCAGCGGCAAGGGGGCATAAGGCTTTCCCGTCCATAACATCCATACTTGATCTGAAATCAAGATCAGTAATGCGCCTTGTAAGTGAGGAGATGGATGAAATAATTCAGAAAAGTTTCAAACAGATACAGTCGGAAACCTTTGAGCTGAGCATCTATTTCGGCAAAAATCTTGCCATGAAGTACGACAGGCTAAGCATGGAGCTTTTCAACCTGTTCAGATGTCCGTTTCTAAGGGCTTTTTTCTTTAAGAAAGATGGTAAATGGCATCTTAGAAATGTCAGCATGATTGCGGTCAGTGATATCCCTGAAAATCACTTTCCATATGTGATAGATTTTGCCGGAGCTTATCTCGAAGGGCATGAACAAAAGCAGAGGCGCAGGAAGAGCAGGGTGTATGATCTTGCAATTCTGATAGACCCAGATGAAAAAATGCCTCCGTCAGATGCAAAGGCTATTTCAAAATTTGAAAAAGCTGCCGAGTCATGCGGATTCAATACAGAAATCATCACAAAGAATGACTATCACAGGCTTCCAGTATTTGATGCCCTTTTTATCCGTGAAACGACCGCAGTTAATCATCATACCTTCAAATTTGCCCAGAGGGCAGAGGCAGAAGGGCTTTTTGTTATTGATGATCCCCAGTCCATCATAAGGTGCACGAACAAGGTCTATCTTGCAGAGCTTCTTGGTCAGCACAGAATCCCATCGCCTGATACAGTCATTATAAACAGGAAGAGCCTTGATAAGGTTGTTTCGAGGCTCAGCTTTCCATGCATAATCAAGCAGCCTGACAGTTCATTCTCCCAGGGCGTTGTAAAGGCAGAGGATTATGATGATTTCATGATTAAAGCCGGTCAGATGCTCCAGAAATCAGAACTCATAATAGCCCAGGCATTCATGCCTACAGCCTTTGACTGGCGCATTGGAACACTTGCCGGAGAGGTCATCTACGCCTGTAAGTATTATATGGCAGGCTCCCACTGGCAGATAGTCGAGTGGAAAAAAACATCGGTCGAAATGGGTAATACCGAAGCCCTGAAAATTGAAGATGTGCCTGACGCTGTAATAAAAATGGCTCTACGCGCTTCAAGGCTGATCGGCGAAGGTCTTTATGGAATCGACATCAAGACATTCGAGAGTAAAAATTATGTGATCGAGGTAAATGATAACCCAAGCATAGACAGCGGCATTGAAGATGATGTGATGAAGGAAGGACTTTATCTTAAAATAATGAACCATTTTATGGAGAGCGTGAGAAGGAAAAAGGCTGTGTAGTTTCGATTAGAAATTTTGCCTGCATTTGAAAACCTAAAGCCGCTTGGAAGACTCTTCCTTAGCGGCTTTAAATTTAGAATTACATATCAAATACATCCATTATCGTCAGCGTCGCCTCCATCAGCCTGACTATTTTTCCGCCAATCATTACATGAATGACCCCAGGCGGCTGGGGAGGCATTTTGACCATGATATATTGGGGAACAGGTTCTCTGTATACATATATATCAGGCGGCATAACATATCCGGGCCTTACCCTTGTATACCAGCCAGGAGGCGGGCCATGCTTTTTATGGTGTTTGTAATGATATTTTTTGTGATGATTGTGATCAGAATACATATATCCATCGTCATCATAATTATTATAATGACGTTCATAAGTCCTGTATTCCTGAACCCTTGAAGGCACCGGGCTGAAAATGTTCACATCGAGCCAAGGTTCTTTGTAGGAATGATATCCTGCGGGGGTATGGTTTATTCCTCCATGCTTGGAAACATAATATCCTGCTTGAACCCAGCTTGGGGCAATGAATAAAAAAATAAACATGCCCGATAAAAGTACGATTGCGTTTAAAATGCGATCCGTTTTCATTTCGGCCTCCGATAAGAGCCATGATGATAATGATTTTTTAATAAAATCAAGGAACATCATTGCTCGGTCTGTTCAACATTTCTTTATTTATGGATTCTAAAAGAAGTATAAATCTATAACAACGCAAGTCAATATTGATAAATAAGGAATAGACTTAATGCTTGGCCAGCTTTTGGGGCTAACTAAAGATGGTGCTGATCCACTGGATTAACCAGGTAAATAATTCAGAAATACTTGATCTGCCATCCATGAAGCTATAGTCTGTGGAAATTTTGCACTCAAAGGTCTTTGATGAAAGGCTACGCATCAACCTGATCTGAAAACGGAGAAAAAATGACTTATTCCATTTTTGAAGCTGTTGGTATTGAAATCGAATATATGATCGTTGACAAGGATTCCCTTTCTGTAAGGCCGCTTGCGGAAAAGCTTCTGACCCTGCCGGACGGAACAATTGAAAATGAGATTGAAATGGGCGTCATCAACTGGTCTAATGAACTTGTCTCACATGTGATAGAGTTCAAGCTCGCCTCTCCTGTTTCATCCTTTGACGGCCTTTCAGGTGAATTCCAAAAACAGGCTGATATAGTTAATAAAAAGCTTGAAAAATATTATGCCATGCTTCTTCCGGGCGGCATGCATCCTTTTATGAAGCCTGATACTGACACTGTTTTATGGCCCTATGGCGACAAAACCATTTATAACGCATACGACCGGATATTCGGATGCAAGGGGCATGGATGGTCGAATCTCCAGAGCGTGCATATTAACATGCCTTTTCAGGGCGATGAGGAATTTGCAAGGCTCCATTCCTCAATAAGGCTTGTGCTTCCGCTTATTCCCGCAATCAGCTCAAGTTCGCCGGTTATGGAAGGACGGCTGACCGGCTTTTCTGATACAAGGCTCAATGTTTACAGACACAACCAGGCAAAGATTCCTTCCATAGCAGGCATGATAATACCAGAACCTGTTTTTTCAGAATCAGAGTACAGGGATAAAATCCTATCCAGCATGTATAAAGATATTGCTCCTTATGATCCTGAGGAAATACTCCAGGATGAGTGGCTAAATTCCAGGGGGGCGATTGCCCGTTTTGAACGAAATGCCATAGAAATAAGACTCATAGACACCCAGGAATGTCCGAAAGCCGATATATCGATTTGCGCTTTTGTTTTTTACCTTGTGAAGGCAATTGCTGAAGAAAGGTACGCGCCTTTTTCCAAATATAAGAATTTTGCCACTGAAAGGCTGGCGGATATTCTTTTTAAATGCTTTGAAAAGGGCGGAGATGCTGAGATTAAAGATTCTGAATTCCTTGCTTTTTTTGGCATTGGCGGAGAAAAGGCAAGGGCAGGGGATGCCGTAAAAAGTATTTACGAAAAACTGTCATCTGACTGCTCCGAACTATCGCCTTTTAATGACAGTCTTGAAATTATTCTTGAAAGAAATTTGTCTTCAAGAATAGTTTCTTCCCTTGGTAAAGATTTCGGAGAAAAGGCTGTTCTTGATACCTGGTTCAGACTTTCCGAATCTCTTCGAAAAGGAGTTCTTTTTTCCTGATGCGGAATATGTATGCATATAAAAGTACGCCAACTGTACATCCGAGTATGTTGGCGATAAGGTCGTAACGATCTGCGCATCTTGATGGAACAAAGCACTGATGCAGTTCGTCTGACACTCCGTATAAAGAAACAGTCACGATGCTGATTGCGGCTGAAATAGCTGGAGATTTTAATTTGGGGATAGTTCGAACAGCTCTGAGTACAAGTATGCCGGCAACAAGGTAAGCGAAAAAATGGCATAACTTGTCGAAATTCCATTTGGTGGGGAATCCTTTGGGCAGAGGATGGGATGACTCGTAAAAAATCAATCCAAAATATAAAAGAACCGGAAGCCAGGCAAAGAGTTTTTGTTTTGTGTTGGATGTCATTATAGCTTTTTGTTTAGCCCTCAACTATCGTGATTTTCTGGTCCAGTATAGAAAGTTTTTTGCGGAGCTTTTTTACAAAAAAGCGACCCGCCGGAGGCATAGTAAAGGGTGCGCAAGCCTTGCGGCTTGAGCACCCCACATTTTTTATTCAGCAAAAATATCAAGATTCATTTTTCTGGACTTGATATGAGCCTTAACTTTTTCAAGGAAAGCATCAATCGGCATTCCCTGTTTAACTGTTCCGTCGAGGGTTCTGACGGCAACTGTTTTTTCGTCCTTTTCCTTGTTTCCGACAGTGAGAATCAGAGGAATCTGTGAAAGCTGTGCATCACGCACCTTTTTCTTGAGACTCTCATTTCTCTGGTCAATTTCTGTCTTGAGACTTTCCTTTTCAAGGATGTTTTTCAGCTCTGCCGCATAATCAGCAAGCTCTTCATTCATGGGAAGAAGAACAATCTGGACAGGAGCCAGCCATAGCGGGAATTTTCCTGCAAAATGTTCTGTCAGAATTCCAATGAATCTTTCGATTGATCCGAAAACAACCCTGTGTATCATGATTGGTCTGTGTTTTTCATTGTCAGAGCCTATGTAAGAAAGATCGAATCTTTCAGGCAGGGACATGTCGAGCTGAATTGTTCCGCACTGCCAGGTTCTGCCGATTGCATCCTTTATGTGGATGTCAATTTTAGGGCCGTAGAACGCACCGTCGCCTTCGTTGATCTTGTATGGCTGGCCATATTGATCAAGGGCGGACTGAAGGCCGTTTGTCGCAATTTCCCACTGCTCGTCGCTTCCAATGGACTTTTCTGGTCTTGTGGAAAGCTCAAGATGGAAGCTAAGGCCGAAAGTCGAATAAACTCTGTCTACAAGCCTGAGAACTCCAAGGATTTCATCCTGGATCTGATCAGGAGTCATGAAAATATGTGCGTCATCCTGATGGAAAGCCCTTACCCTGAAAAGCCCTGAAAGAACTCCGCTCAGCTCGTGCCTGTGAACAAGACCGATTTCTGCTGCTCTGTGGGGCAGATCTTTATAGGAATGATTTTTCATTCCGAAAAGAATCATCCCGCCAGGGCAGTTCATTGGCTTTATTGCGTATTCACGCTCATCCACGACAGATGTATACATGTTCTCGCGGTAATTTGCCCAGTGGCCGCTCTTTTCCCACAGGGTTTTCATGAGCATTACAGGAGTTTTTGTTTCAACATAACCTGCTGCCCTGTGTTCTTCTCTCCAGTATTCGAGAAGTGAATTCCAAAGAGCCATTCCTTTCGCGTGGAAAAAAGGCATGCCCGGAGCTTCATCATGGAAGCTGAAGAGATCAAGCGCAGGCCCGACTTTTCTGTGGTCACGCTTCTTTGCTTCCTCGATCATGGTCAGATATTCGTTCAGATCTTTTTTGTCGAAAAAAGCTGTGCCGTATATTCTCTGGAGCTGGGCATTATTCTGGTCAGCCCTCCAGTAAGCGCCTGAAACCCTCATAAGTTTTACCGCCTTGATGAATCCTGTGTGCGGAATATGGGGGCCACGGCAAAGGTCAGTAAAATCTCCCTGACTGTAAAACGATATTTTACCGTCTTCCAGACCTTCAAGGATTTCCACCTTGTATTTTTCGTTTTTATAATGCTCGAGTGCTTCTGCCTTGGCTATTTCAGCTCTTGTGAATGGAAGTTTGGCCTTTACAATTTTCTGGATCTCTTCCTCTATTTTAGGAAAAGCCTCTTCTGAAACAGGCGGCATGTCGATATCATAGTAGAATCCTTCTTCAACAACCGGCCCAATGGTCAGTTTTGCTTCCGGATAAACTTTAAGAACAGCCTGGGCCATTACATGGGCCGCACTGTGACGCATTATTTCGAGTGATTCAGGATCCTTGGTCGTCAGGAGCTTGACTTTTGAATCTTTTTCTATGATTTTTGAAAGGTCAACGAGCTCTTCATCGAGCACCATTGCCACGCAATCCCTTGCTAGGCCTTCAGATATGCTTTTTGCAACATCAAGGCCGGACGGAGGATTGTCATAAGTTCTAATACTGTTGTCAGGAAGTGTGATGCGAATCATTTTCAAACCCTTATTAATGAGTGGTAATTTTTTGCTTGAGCAAAAAAATTAGGGCATTATATGAAAAAAAACGAACGAATTACAGATTTTTCTTTATAAATACCCGGATATGTAAGAGAACCGATCTTGTGGGTCAAGTAAAAATGTGAAATTATAGCAAGTTTGAATTAACAGGGTATAAAAAGGACTTTTTCCGCAGGCTTTACGGATTTAAAAATATGAAACAGTTCAAAAGCAATTTCTTCTTCATAGAATCAGATCAGGGGGTTATAGAGCTCGCATCTCTGCTGTTAGGTAAAAAAAAGGTGGCGGTTGATCTTGAGGCTGATTCGATGTTCCACTTCAGGGAAAAAGTCTGTCTTATCCAGATAGGCGCTGATTCAGCTGTATACATAATAGATCCTCTTGTCACTTCTGATTTATCCGCTCTCAAGCCTGTTTTTGCAAATCCTGAAATCCAGAAAGTGTTCCACGGAGCAGATTATGATGTAAGATCTCTTTTCAGGGATTTCGGGATAACAATATCCAATCTGTTTGATACTGAAATAGCCAGCAGATTCCTTGGTTTCAGAGAAACAGGGCTTGATTCGGTAATACAAAAGCGTTTCGGTATAGATCTTGACAAGAGATTTCAGAAAAAGGACTGGTCCCAACGTCCTTTGTCGGATGAAATGGTTGAATATGCTGCATTTGATGTTGTTTTTCTTATCCAGCTCGCAGAAGAATTCCAGCAGAAACTTGCATCCCTTGGAAGGCTTTCCTGGGTGATGGAAGAGTGCAACAACCTCAGTATGGTCAGGCCCCAGGATAATGGAGACGAGCCTTTTTTCAAGAGATTTAAAGGCGCCGGAAGGCTTGATCGCAGAAGCCTTGCAATTCTTGAAGGACTCCTGAAATTCAGATTTGAAATGGCTGAAAAAAGGGACAGGCCACTTTTTAAAGTTCTTGGCAACGAGAGCCTGATGAGAATAGCCATAACCCGTCCTGACAACACAGACAAACTTTTCGAATCAAGGCTTCTTTCCATAAAACAGCTTCATATGTATGGCGATGATCTTATCAGGATTGTAAAGGAGGCAATGACCTTGCCAGACGAAATGCTTCCGAGGTATCCGAGATCAAGACCTGAACCATCTGTGCCAGGACTTCCCCAGAGAATAAGAAAGCTGAAGATCTGGAGGGATGAGGTTGCCGCAAATATTTCCATAGATCCTCCACTTTTAATGAAAAATGCTGTTATTTCGACAATAGCGGTCAAAATGCCGAGAAGCAGTGACGATCTTTGCTGTATTCCGGAGATGAAGGCCTGGCAGATAAAAACCATCGGGGCTGATCTTATTAAATTTTTGAACACCATAGATTAGGGCATAAGAAAAAGGCAGAAAATGGAAGAGAAAATATCCATAAAATCAGGAGAGCTTCTGCTTGAAGGGCTTTTTGATCCGTCAGGCATAAATGGGAAAGGCGTGATAATAACTCACCCTCATCCGCTGTATGGCGGGAATATGTATAATAATGTAGTTGAGACTCTGGTTTCGGTATTCAAGGACAGAGGATATTCAACCCTTAGATTTAATTTTAGGGGTGCAGGCTCGAGCCAGGGCCATCATACAGAAAGCGGAGACGGCGAGATGCAGGATGTTGCGGCGGCGGCAGCATTTATAGTTGAAAAAGGACTTAGCCCGGTATTTCTTGCAGGATACTCATACGGCAGCTGGGTAAGCCATTCAGCTGCTTGCAGAGGTTTTCTTGCTTCATTTCCTCTGGAAGGCATGCTTCTGGTGTCACCTCCTGTGGATTTCATAGGTTTTGATAAAAAATCGGTTAATCTGGAATTGAAAATAATTTCTGGTGGTTACGATAATCTTGGTAGGCCGTTTTCAGTTAAAAAAGTCATGAATGATTGGGCAAGAGCTGTTTATTTTGAGTCTATTGAAGAAGCGGATCATTTCTGGGTCGGCCACGAAGATGATCTGTATGAGAAGGCTCTGACCGCAATAAGCTGACCACATTATTCCCCAGTCAAATTTTAAACTATGGCAAACACCTTTGAAAAAGGCATTTGCCATTTTTTTTAGTCGGCTTTTTACCATTGTCATTATGGAGATACTATAATCCTCATGGCAAGATAAGGCACAAGATTGAAAATAAGAATGCATATCTTGTAAAAAGCCATCCCTGAATAATGAATCGAATCAAATCTGTCTTCAGGAATCCTGAACCATCTGCCGTGGATTTTCAGCATCCAGTTTCTCGCAAACACAAAAAACAGAAACCACCATGTCAAAAGACCTAAATTGATTAATGAACACCATGCTAAGATTGAGCGTGTAGTTTCAAAAGTCATTGGCATCTCCTTCTGTTTTTAAGAGTAAATGGCCAAGAGGTTTTGCATGAAATAGATAATTCTTTAAAGACTAATGGATATAGGTGGAGCTGGGGTGTTGATTTCGATGCTTGAAAGCTTTGGTTGTGTGGGGGGCTTTTAAAAAACCTCCCACATTTTCAATTCATCAGATTTTTATGATACGGAGTTTCAGAAACTGGCTAAATTAAATTTCTATTTCGTCGAATGGGCCATACCATGCATCTGTGAGTCTGCCCGTAACAATTTTTTCAACTTCTGATCTGCTTTTGATCCAGTTGACAACTTTTTCAAGTTTTTCCTCTGGTTTGTCTTTTGCGTTCCCAAGTTCGATGAAACCTTCAAAAACCTCATCGTCGCCACCGCCTCCGAGACAGCATTCGTTTGCTTCAATAGCTTCTGTAAGAAGAGCATTAAGGAATTCTTCCATATCAGTTCCAGCAGTTATCTTGAGTGCTATTGGAGCGCAAAATTCCTTGAATTCTCCCAGGCATTTTTTTCTTCTTATTCTCTTATTCATGGGTATGATCTCCTTATTTTTTTAATATTATTATGTCGTGATTTGATTACTGCTTAAGCTATCCATAAAAAAACATAGGCCTTTAAATTAACTTTATTCGATTACATCCTTTTAAGATTAAATAGTACCTTTTTATTTGAAATCATTCAGTTGGCTTTTAGGTTTTTTCTCCTAAAGAGATTAGCACGTAGCGGACAACAGATTATACATGATCTTTTGAAGCCGATAAAAATCAATATGTTTCAATTGCCAGTATCGAGTATATTGCCGGAAAGAACAGCTTTCATTGCGGCATCATCCGAGTCTTTATTTATTTCTTCAAGTACCTCCCACAGTTTTTCGAATTCAGGCAGGAGCTTCCATTCTGAATGTTTTGTGGAATGCTTTTCTCCGTTTTCCAGAAGCTTGTAGAAATATACGCTGCAACCCCTGTATTCCCTGTTTGCGCCACACCACAGGGTGAAATGGCCCGGAAGAATGCCGCCAACCTTCCATCCCCATTGCTTGAGGCAAAGATACTGGGTTATATTATGCCATGTTTCGCAGTATGCAGAAAAGTATTCTGCCCCTGACTTTTCTTCCATGATCTTAAGCGCCTCGGCATTTGCAAATATGATCATATGAGCGTCCAGGGTTTTCCTGTAATCAGGGTGAAGCGCCCCAAAACTGAACTCTATACTCAGGTTTTTGTCGTCTTTTGCATATATGTTGCCACCAATGACTCTGTCTTTTTCCTTGTCTTCTATTATGAGTATGCACTGGCTTTTTTCATGGCTGTCTTTTTCCCAGTTTTCTGCTACGGCAATCCTGTTTTCGTATTCCTCAGGAAAAAGCATCCATTCATAGCTTGAACCATAGATTTCAGGGTAGGCGAGTCTCCATAATTCAGCTGTTTTTTCAAAATTGGAAATACTTATGGCCCTTGCTCTGTATCTGCCTCCGCAATACTCCCTTATTCCTATGTCAGGCCATCGAACTTTTTTTTCAATTATCTCTCTTGTCTGGCATGTCTTACCCATTTCTGCAAAAGGAGTGCATTGTTCCATATTTAGTTTTCTCATGGGCGCATTTCCTTAAAGAACATCCCTAAAGAAAGATGTGGAGGTATATTTTGAAATGATGAGCCCTGAAAATAAATGGTTTTCAGAGCTTTTGGGAGTTTTAATTAATCAACTTTTATTCATCGTTGTCTTCATTTCCACCATCTGCATAAGCCTGATTTATTTCCACGAATTCATTCAGGTTTTTTGCAAATAGATCGGCAAGGACAGGATCAAAATGTTTGCCTTCCTGCGTTTTTATATATGATGCTGCTTCTTCATGGCTCCAAGCTGGCTTGTATATTCTTTTATGAGTCAGGGCATCAAAAACATCGGCAATGGCCGTAATTCTGCCATATATATGGGTTTCTTCGCCTTTGAGGCCTCTTGGATAACCTTTTCCGTCCCATCTTTCATGATGTTCGTGAGCTATTATTGCTGCTGCCTGCATGATTTCCCTGTCTGATTTTTTTAGAATTTCATAACCGATTACAGGGTGGGTTTTGATGATTTCAAATTCTTCAAAGGTCAGGGATTCGGCCTTTGACATGATTGAGTCTGGCATTCCTATTTTGCCTATATCGTGCATCGGTGCCGCCATTTTGACTATATCGGCTATTTTTTCTCCAAGTCCTGATTTGAGCGCAAGCAGTTTGGACATCTGGGCCACCCTCTGGACATGGTTGGCTGTCTCTTTTGATCTTGTTTCAACCACTTCTCCGAGGGTGTAGATGACTTCTTTCTGGGTTTTGACCACATCTCTTGCAAGATATATGTTGTCGAATGCTATTGACACATTGGACGCGAATATTCTGACCAGATTTTTTTCCATCTCTGTCAGATTCTCGCAGCCCGTAAGGTAAAGAAGATTGTGTGTGCCGCTTTGGCTTATCGAGTAGCCGATGTAGCAGTCATCTATGAAAAGATCCGATTTTTCCTTCATTACTATTTCAATGTATTTGTGGGCGTTTGGTGGGAGAACCGTATGTATGGGTTTCTGGATGAAATCCTCGTACTGGCCGGTGGCTGCCAGTATGCTAAGTTCTTCCTTGCCGCACGCGGCCGCAAAAACCGAACCCCTCATATACATTGCGTCGTCATTAAGCCTGAGTATGGCAAGCAACTGAGTCAGAACTCCGGCTGCAAATGTTTTCAAGGACTGATATCTGAAAAGCTGGGCAGAAGAGTTTAGTATGAGCTCAAGCCCTCTCCTGTTTTTTTCAATGGTCTGAAGATCGTTATATGATCTGAGGGCTGTTGTCACCGTCGTGAAAAGCTTTTGTGACGTGAGCTCTGTCTTGGCTTTATAATCATTAATGTCATAATTTGTTATGATGTCGTTTTCAGGAGCCTTGCCTGGTTGTCCTGTTCTCATTATTATGCGTATGATTCTGTTTTTCAGGTCTTCGCGAATATATTTGACTAATTTTAACCCTGCATCATCTGTTTCCATGACAACATCAAGGATGATTATTGCCGCATCTGGCTCATCCTTAAGGAGTATTTTTGCCCCTTCCGCAGAAAAGGCGCTTAAGAAGTCTATTCCCCTGTTAAGAAATGAATAGTCCCTGAGAACCATTTTTGTTATACTGTGAACCTCTGGCTCATCATCAACTATTAATATCTTCCAGTTGGCTCTGGAATAGACCTGAGCGGAGAGCCGTTCAGACTCGTCTGCAAAAATCAACTGGTCGTCCATTTTATCCGGAATGGTTTCAGATTTATCTGACGTGACGCTGTCAGTGGGTTGGTTGTTCATTTATGCTCCGCTTAATTATTTACAAGTCTGCAAAAAGTCCGGTTACCGTCATTCCGGCGAAGGCCGGAATCCAGAAGTATCTGAAAATACACAGATGCAGAGTCAATCCTGGCATGACGCTAAAAGCCCTTTTCTGACTTTTTTGCGAAGCCATCATTATTTGTGAATGTCATCATCCGTCTTTTATTGTCGGCTTCCGGCTTTTATGACAATTCAGGGCTTTTTGTGATTCTTTTGGGTTATTCGTCTTTGGTGGTTAGCTTTGGCTTATGTGCAGCAAATCTTAGCACAGGCCTTTTTAAAAACCAATCAGGCTTTTTATATCTCAGGTTTTGAAAAAAGGGAAAATATTATGAGAAATTCAGAAGGCAGACAGATAAAAAATACAGCCGGTTTCATCAGACTCATGTGTTTATTGTTGTTTTTGACTTTTTTTTGCGCTCCTGCACTCTGCATGGAAACAAAGCCAGCTGTCATCCAGGTTTATCTGAGGGATGGGCTTGTAATAGAATCAAGTGGCAGGCCTGCCGGGCCACCATCTGCCGCCGGTTTATCCTCGACTGTTTCAGAAAATATCAAGCTGAAGAGCATCAATATAGGGATGATCGGAGCAATCATGAACGGACGGTTCGTCCAGATAAACTGGGATGATGTACTGAAAGAAGCCGTGGAAATTGAGCTCATGAGTCCGGGGCTAAGTCCATATAAGAAGGGGCAGCTCAGGATTAAAAAAATTAGCGGTGAAACAAGCATTTTAACAGACGCCACTTTATTTAAATATGTGGGACACGATACTCCGGTTAAGGAATTTGTGGTCTACAGTTATGACGGCTTCAATAAATCCTGGCGTGAGGAGAATCTTGATGTCGCCAAGGTTAAAAAAATCTCCATTGTATCCAATATAATAACTCCTTCGGCACCGGTCGCTCATAAATCTCAGCCGAAGAAAGTGGCGTCTAATTCTAAAAGTTCCGTTGTCACGATTAAATTTGAACCTGAAATTGACGAAGTTGCTCCTGAATACCATAAAAAGCTTAAGGCTCTTGCTGATACTTTTAAGAAGGATAAGGGAAAAAGCCGCAAGATATATGTCACAGGTCACACTGATTTTGACAAGGACAAGGAACGGAGCATGGAGATCAGCAAAATCAGGGCCGAGGCTGTTAAGGATTATCTTGTAAAAAAAGCGGGCGTGCCTGAGTCAAAGATCAAGGTTTCTTACCTTGGTGACAAGAAACCTGTAGCCACAAACAAAACTCCGGATGGCAGAGCTAAAAATAGAAGGGTCGAAGTATTTATAAAATGATCTTCGGATTTTGCTTAATAATGACAAGATCGCAAAAAGTCCTATTACAGTCATTCCGGCGCAGGCCGGAATCCAGAAGAGGCTGAAATTAATGGATGCCGGATCAAGTCAGGCATGACGCTGACATCTTTTTTTTGACTTTTTGCAAAGCCAACAATTATTTACTGGGCCTAGGGTGAGCTTCGTGTTTAAAAAACTATCAATTCTGGCATTATGCTCCATGCTGTTCTCCTGCGGGAATCTGATCGCACTGAAGCCAGGAAACATGCTTTCTAATCAGGAAACAAAAGAATATAAAAACATCCCTTATATTGTTTCAAAAAATAGAGACAGCATTGCCATAGCAGGCTCTGTTAATTCACCTTGTTCGTCACTCATGCGCCTGAGGGTGGAGCTTCTTGTGGAAAATTTTAAGGATGCTCCATCTGATTTTCTTTTTCATGAGATTTCCGCAAGCTATAATGGCAGGCCATTAAAAGTGTACTCGTTTTCAGAACTGATTCAGGAGATTCAGATTTACAGGAATAATCAGGGCATAATTTTAGGGGGCAAACGCTTTGGTGGTGATGATGGCAGCGGAATACATAAGATGATGTATGATGACAGGAATTATCCTCCTGGCAATCTCAACTCGGAGTCAGGCAGATATTTTGAGGAGCCTTCTTCTGAATCAAAAGGGACAGATGAAAAGACCGAAAGCGGCTTTAAGCAATCTTCCATGTATTCTGATGATTTCGATTTCAGCAAGATTTACAGGGAATCTCTTCAGAACAGGATCCTTAAAAAAGGTCAGCCTTATACCGGTATTCTTGTGATTGAGCATCCTTCCATTGCTGATAATAATTCAGGGCCTGATGAAGGTCTTGGTAAAGGTTCTGATACAGTTTCTGGTACAGGTTCGGGTTCAGCAGCAGGGGATCTTATTCTTTCTGTTGCAGTAGGAAGAGAGATTCATAAATTCAATTTTAGTATTTCTAAACTGGAAAGGAAATAGAGCTGTAAATGTCTGCAAGCATATATCACAAACTGGCAAAGCATCTTGATAATCAGCCAGGAGGATATCCTTCAACTCCTGATGGTGTTGAAATACGAATTCTGAAGCTTCTTTTTACTCCTGACGAGGCAGAATTTGCGCTGCATTTGAATATGATTGCTGAAGAACCAACCACTCTCGCTGTCAGAGCAGGAATCAGTGCAGAAAAAGCTCAAAATCTGATTGAAAATATGACCACCAAGGGGCTTGTTTTTAAGATTAGAAAAGATGGAAAGCCAGACAGCTACATGGCTGGTCAGTTTATTGTTGGCATATGGGAATTGCAGGTCGGCAGACTGACTCCTGAGCTTGCAAGGGAGATGGAGGCATATATGCCCGTGGTTCTAAGTGCGGATGTCTGGCAAAAAACTCCCCAGATGAGGGTTATTCCGATAAATAAAAGCATTGATCCGGTGCTAAGAGTAATGACTTATGAAAATGCTGAGGCACTTGTTAAAACAAAGACCAGTTTTGTAATAACGCCTTGTATTTGCAGAAAAGAAAAAGCCCTGAAAGGTCATATTTGTGAGAAGCCCGTTGAAACCTGCATTACTTTCGGAAGTGACGAAGATTTTTTTCTGAAAACAGGGGCAGGCAGAAAGGCATCTCTTGATGAGGTTCTTGAGCTTCTGGCATTGGCTGATAAGGCTGGGCTTGTTCTTCAGCCCACAAACGGAAAAGACATCAGCTGGATTTGCTGCTGCTGCGGGTGTTGTTGCGCTCTTCTTCGCAATATTAAAAAAAGTCCTAATCCGGGTGAAATTATTGCGTCTCCTTTTTATGCAGTAGTTGATGCAGATCGTTGTACAGGCTGCGGAATATGTCTTAAACGTTGTCAGGTTGATGCCATATCTTTCAGCGGTGATCTTGCGGAAATTATGAAAAAAAGATGCATAGGCTGCGGTCTGTGTGTCACAACATGTCCATGGAAAGCGATTGTACTTAAGAGAAAAACCAAAATTGACCAGCCTGTTCTTCCGGACAGTTTTACAATGACTTATCTAAGGCTTGCAAAGAAACGAGGGAAAATAGATCCTCTTTCCCTGTCTTTAATGGCCGGTAAATCCATGAAAGACAGGTTCAAGGCCAGGAATAAGAACGATTAGTTCATTTCATAAGATAGTGGGATTTTACAGAACAACCCATACAGCCCTGTTTCTGATATTGTCCAGAACATTTAGGGAAACGCTGGAAGAAAACACTGCTGGCCCTGATTTTCTTCTGCCCAGTACGATTGTCCCATAGTGTCCCTTTTCAGCTTCGCATATGATAGCCTTGGCTACGTTTGCTGTACACCTCAAAGCTTTTATTTCAATCTGTTTTTCCGTTAATCCGGCCTCTTTGAACCTTTTTTTTGCAAGCCCATAGAAATTATCTAATTTCTTATTGTCTGCGGCGATGTCGATATTGCATGAATCGCATTCCTTGTCGTTGAAGTTTATTCCTGAAAAAGATCCGAAGGCAGGCATCACATGCATAAGTGTGATTTTTGCATCAGGGTTTCCGCTTAGAATAAAGCAGAGATGGTCTACGGCACGAAAAGAGTTGGTTGTGCCGTCAACCGCGAGGAGAAATTTTTCTGAATTTATTTCACCATCAACAACCCAGAGAGGTATGAGTTCCGAACTTTCAAGCAGGGACTTGGACAGGCTTCCCATTAAGGTCTCCTGTATTTTTGTCAGGCCTCTTCTTCCAATAATTATGGCATCATAGAGTTTCATATTTGCGTGGGCAATTATATCCTTGGCCACGCTGTGGGCTTTCATTGGCGAAAAGCACTCAATTTTGTCTCTGCTGACTCCGAATCTTGTGAATCTGTCCGTGCAATACTCAAATACGGTTATAGCATCCTCGCTGTGCTTTTCAGATTGTTTCTGTAATCTTTTTATGGCTTCAGGGTCTTTTTTTGCTTCTTCCATAAGAAAACTGGAAATGGTTGGCTGAATATGAATGAGGGAAAAAGACACGTCAATTTTTTTAGCTATCATTGCTGCGTATCTTAGGGCATTCACAGTATATACTGAAGGATCAACGGCTATCAGAATTTTCTTTTCCATAAGATATCCTTTGTCTGATGGCACTGGTTGAAAAATCCGGAGCTTGATTTCGTCTTTTTTATTATTATACAAACAAGTTGAAAAAAAGTCGAAGCTGTTTTTGGGCTTTAATGTCTTTTCTATTTCAGTATGGCCATCAGAAACACCATTACAAAAAGTCCTGCTGTTTCAAGTATTCCCATCACCATTATATAAAACCCGAAACCTTTTCCTGTCTCGCCCATAGCGTCTGCTGCAAGCGCTCCTGCCTTTCCTGTGTATACAGCGGATATGCCTATGGCGATTCCTCCAAGAAGTCCTGCCAGGAATCCTGTTATTGGAAGAATTTTATCAGCGGCTTTTATTATGGAATTCATCAGAATCATTCCGTAAATAATCTGTGAAAGCGGGATGCCCACAAAGGCAATCAGGATGAAGGGCGCGGGTTCACCCCTTAAAAAGCACTTCTTCATAGCGGCTATTGATGCCATGCCAGCAGCGCTTGCTCCCAAAACAGAGCCGACTGCCGGAAAGAAAAGCGCACAGACAAAGCCTATGCTTGGGAGAATTTCCATGTGTTCCTCCTTGGAAAATTATCTGAAAGGAGCATATTTTATGCCCGTCCATTCCATGTTTAGGTGGGTAGAATATTCCAGAAAATTAAGTCTGATACCGTGAACCAGAACAGCCATTACAGCCAGCGCAATATTGATGGCATGGCCTGAAATTAATATAAGTACAGCCGCAGTCGCTGGAATAAATGATTCGAAACCAACACTCAACGCAATGTTGTTGAATGCGACAGCCATTTCCTTTGAAGCAAGTCCGACTGCAAAGAGACGGATATATGAGACAGTGTCAGAAAAGCAGCCAATACCACTCAGAAGGGTCATCGGCATATTTTTCAGACCTCTTATCATTCCGCTTTTGAATCCGTCGCTGTTCTGCCCGGCAAATATCAAGACGCAGATTGATCCGAAAATAACCAGCGGTTTTATAAGTGGAGATACGGGACTGTTCAGAATCAGGAAGTCTATTATGAAAAAAACTCCGCCAAGCACGGCTATCCAGCCTGCTTCCGCAAAAATCAGAAGTGAAGGATAAGCCCTTGCCGCCCTCCATACATGGGCTGAAGCAAGTTGCAGAAAAGCTATGACCATGCAGATCCTTGGGATTGATATATCACTCTCGGGCGAAAAACCAAAAATTGAAGGAATGATGAAAGCTCTGAAAAAAGGAATTTCAGCTATCCTTTCAGACGCGAACCATATGCCTGAAATTGCCCCCCAGATGATTGCCGCAGTTGAAAGCAAATAAAGAAGGAGTATCGCATTTTGGGGCAATCGGTTCGTGAATCTGCTGAATAAAAATGTGGCTATGAGAATAATCACACCATAGCCAGCATCACCAACGAGTATCGCAAAAAAAATGGTGAAAAAAACAAGGAAAGACATGCTTGCGTCGTATTCGTGGTAAGCAGGGACTATCCCCACAAAATCCATTACAGGACTGAAAAGTCCGGATATTTTAGAATGTCTTACAAGTGTGGGCGCAGGATCTTTTTCATCAGGCGCTTCAGACATTATTGCCCATGCATGCTTTTCAGCCAGTTTTTTTAGTCTGTCTGCTTCTGATTCAGGACAAAAACCAGTAAGTATGGAGATTCTATCTTTTTCAATTATTCCTGCTTTTACAGTTTCAAACTCAAGTCTCTTCTGAAGGCTTAAAAGTTCGTCCTCCAGCGCCTTTTTTAATTTACCATATGATTCAAGCTTTATTTCAAGTTCAAGAAGCTTTTTTTCTTTCTCTTTAATAATACCGGCCACGGTTTCTACATTTCTCAGCGGCGGGAAAACTTCCTGGAAACCAAGATCTGAATCTATTGCCTGATTATAAAGAACAACCCCTGCAACTGTCATTCCTCCGTCATCAAAAGCATAAAAACTGAAAACATTGTCAGGGAATTGCGCCATATCTTTCTTGGGGCATCTGAAAAATCTGATATTTATTCCTTTATTTATAAGGTCATCAATCAGAGTCTTGTCAGACTTTCCCCATTTTTTTATGGAGTCCAGTTCCTTTTCAAGCGGTTTAAGATCTTCATGAATGATTTTGATATTGGAGGCTGTTGCAATAATGTTATTGGCAAGCCCAATTAAATCACCATTTTGAGTTGTTTGGTCATCGTTATCTTTGGTTTCAGGAAGCAGGCTTAAAGCTTTATCCAGAATTCCAGTGTTTTTTTTGAGCATTTCAATTTCAGGGGACTCTGGCTTTTTACCCGGAGATGGGTGAAATGATCCATATTCACGAAGTGCGCAAAGAGTCTCCTCCGTTTTTACGGAATCAAAAATCACGGTGATTTTTTTCATGGATACGATCATGTACGCCCCGCAACAAAGAATAGCGATTATTGCGCTGTTTTCGGGTTGTGTTTGTCTATCAAAAACCGAGTCTTATGAGGATCGCTTTTTGAAAAAAGCTCCGCAAAAACTTTTTAGGATTTTCGATTTTTGAAGCCTGATTTCATGAAATCTTTTTCTTTGCCATCCTTGCCCAGCCAGCTGCAACGGTCTGAAGATCACCGAGATAAATATTTATTTTGCTTATTGAATCAACTGTTTCAGGTATTTTTACTTTTTCAAACAGATTGACCCTCTGGCTTGTTATCCTTAGTTCCTCGGAAAGTAGTTTTTTCTGAGTTTCCAAAACTGAAATTCTGATTTTTAATTCCAGCAGTTCTTTAATGACAAGAACCGCGCTATCTACCCAGAGCGGAGTCTCAAAAAAATCATAGGATTCTGTTTCAATTTTCACATATTCCAGCACTGGAATATCTATGCCTGCAATATTGTCCAAGCCTGTTATGATTTCTTTCACGCTTACAAGTTTGCCAAGATCAGTTTGTTCACAGAATACTCCCTGCCACTGACTAACAGACTCATATATTGATTTTTCAGTTTTTCTGTTAAGTTCTATCTGTTCGTTGATGCGCGCCACTTCTTTCTGGAGAAGCTGCTTTTTTATGTAAAGGGTCGGCAGATACCTCCTGAATCTCTTCAGGCTGTCTTTCTGTTTTTTAAGCTCTATCTTTGTCAGCTTAATTCCGGCCATTTTATTTCCACAATCCATAAGTTTTTTGCGGAGCTTTTTTTCAAAAAAGCGACCCGCCGGAGGCTCTCATTACCCATGCATAGCTACGTCCGATGAATCAGGCCAGAATTTTGAGATAAGATCCGACCTCATCCCTGATTCGTCAGGAGAAAAGCATTCGCTAAGAATTTCCCATCCCCTGTCCAGGGCCTCGAAAAGAGAAATATTGACATCAAGATCCATGAGGCCTTCTTCAAAATCTCTGCCGTATTTCAGAAGTTTTTCGTCCCAGGATGACATTCTGAAGCCCATGGCTTTTTTTTCGAGGGTTGCCTGAAAATATGCGTAAAGCCTGATCATTGCGTCCATAAGGCTTCTGTGATCTTCCCTCGTGTCCTTGTTCACAAGCTGCCTGAGTCTGCTGAGTGAACCGAATGGCTCAATCTTGCCATTATTCAGATAATACTGACCTTCGGTTATATAACCTGTGTTGTCAGGAACAGGATGGGTGACGTCGTTGCCAGGCATTGTTGTTACAGAAAGTATTGTGATTGATCCTGCTTCTGTGAAATCCACGGCCTTTTCATATCTTTCCGCAAGCCTTGAGTAGAGATCTCCGGGATAGCCCCTGTTTGAAGGAACCTGATCCATGCTCACGGATATTTCCTTCAAAGCATCGCAGTAACTGGTCATGTCAGTCAGAAGCACAAGAACTCTTTTGTTGTCAAGTGCGAATTTTTCAGCAACAGCCAGACAAAGATCCGGAATATTCAGGCATTCGACAACAGGGTCCTGGGCTGTGTGCACGAACATTACGCTTCTGAATGCGGCGCCTCCTTTTTCAAGCCTGTTCCTGAAAAAAAGATAGTCATCGTACCTTAAACCCATGCCTCCGAGAATGATTATATCCACCTCGGCCTGGAGCGCGATTCTTGCGGTAAGCTCATTGTAAGGCTCGCCAGCGCTGGTGAAAATTGAGATCTTCTGGGATTCCACCAGGGAATTGAAAACATCTATCATCGGAATCCCTGTGTGGATCATCCTTGAAGGCACGACACGTTTTGCCGGATTTACGGACGGCCCCCTTGTTTCAACCTGATGATCCGAAAGAACCGGGCCTTTGTCCCTTGGCTCACCTTTGCCGTCGAATACTCTCCCGAGGAGATTTTCAGAAGCCGAAACCTTCAGAAAATGTCCGAGAAATCTGATTTCATCTCCTGTTGATACACCTCTGTTGCCTGCCGAAACCTGAAGATGGACAAGATCTCCGTCAATCTTGATGACTTCAGCAAGAGAGCTTCCTGATGGGGACGATATCAGCGCAAGCTCTCCGTAGCTGATTCCTGATGCCTGAACAGCTATGACGCTTCCTGTTATCTGAAGAATCTTATTATATACTTTCCTCATCGCTTTCTCTTTCAGCCCCGACATTTTCAAGCGCAGCACTTTCAGAACGGTAGCCTGCAAGTCCTGACGGTTTCCTGAAGCTCGCTTCCATATTGGTTTCTATTAATGCCTGTCTGAGATGTGGAGAGCTTTCTTTTAAAGAAGTGTCCGCAAATTCTGATAAAAGGGATTCTATGGCGTCTTTCTGTTTGTTAATATTTTTTGAATCCCAGTGCGAGCAGTTGTAGTCTATGAAAAGTTGTCTGAATCTGTAAAAAATGCTCCTTGCTTCTTCTTTGTCTTGGAATATGAATTCAGTATTCATGATCCTTGAAATAATCGAGAAGAATTCAATCTGGCGTTTTTCAGGAGTTGAGGCGTCAACCTCATCAAAGGCATTTTGCTGAAGATAAACAGCATCAAAAAGCTCTGCCTTCAGATAAATTATAAAATCATGGATAGACGTTCCTTCCTCTCCGATTACCTTCATCATCTGGTCTATCTCAGAAGCCCTTGCGAGAAAGGCTATTGTCTGTTTTCTTGCTTTTTCAGGAATTATTCCCTTGTATCTTGACCAGCTTTCAAGCGGAGAGATTGCAGGAAAGCGCCTCGCGTCGGCCCTTTCGCCTGAAAGGGCATGGAAGGCTCCCACAACCTTAAGGGTGGATCTTGTTACTGGTTCATCAAAATTGCCTCCTGCAGGGCTTATGGTTCCGCCAATTGTCACTGAACCTTTGCTTCCGTTACTTAGTTTTACTGCTCCGGCCCTTTCGTAAAATTCAGCAATGAGAGACTCAAGATAAGCTGGGAATGCCTCTTCTCCGGGGATTTCCTCAAGCCTGCCTGATCTCTCCCTGACTGCCTGTGCCCATCTTGAAGTGGAATCGGCAAGCATAAGTACATCAAGCCCCATCTGTCTGTAATACTCAGCTATTGTGACTGCCGTATAGACAGAGGATTCCCTTGCAGCAACAGGCATGGAGCTGGTGTTGCAGATTATGACTGTTCTTTCCATAAGGGATTTGCCAGTGTGGGGATCTATAAGTTCAGGGAATTCCTTTATGGTTTCCACAACTTCGTTGGCTCTTTCACCGCATGCGGCAATTATAACAATATCGATTTTGGCGTGCCTGCTTGTAAGCTGCTGGAGAACTGTCTTGCCTGCTCCGAAAGGCCCTGGAATGCAGTATGTCCCGCCTTTTGCCACAGGAAAAAGAGTGTCTATTATCCTGTTTCTCGTGATGAGCTGCTCGTCCGGGAAAAGTCTTTCTGCGTATGATCTGACAGCCTGCTTCACCGGCCATCTGAAACTCATTGTAAGAGGCCTTTCCTTTCCTTTTTCGTCTTTCAGCGTGGCGATAGTCGAATCAATGCTGATTTCAGAATTTTTGGATATTTCGGTGATTTCATGAATTCCGTTAAAGAAAAAAGGAACCATTATCTTATGCTCAAATATCCCTTCATGAACGAATCCGATATGATCGCCTGCACTGACTTTGTCGCCTTTTTTGCATAAAGGCGTGAAATCCCATTTTTTTGCATTATCCAGAGCCCTTAGCTCTATTCCTTTTTCAAGAAAAAAGCCTGTCAGCTCCGCGACAGCATTAAGAGGATTTTGAAGGCCGTCAAAAAGCGATCCAAGAAGTCCTGGCCCTAATTCGACTGACAGCAGCTCACCAGAAAATTCAACGGCATCTCCATTTTTAAGGCTTTTTGTGCTTTCAAACACCTGGAGTTCGGCAATATTGTTTTTTATTCTTATGACTTCTGATTTTAGGCGCAGGTTTTGTGTGATGGCATAGGCCACTTCGTTCTGGCGCACATCATGGTCAAACCGGACCTTTATGATATTGCCGTTTATGCCTGTTATCTCGCCTATGCTTTTTCCCATGGGCTAAATGCCGTGCCTCCGGCGGGTCGCTTTTTTGTAAAAAAGCTCCGCAAAAAACTTTATGTGTTTTTGATTGTTATTCTATGTTGAAAAAGCTTTGCTGTCTGGCTTAAATGACTCGAGCAGACTCTTGAATACTTGCCCGCCTTTTGCCTGATCAAAGGATTCGAGCCTTTCCATTATTTTTAGTTTCAAGGCATAAGAGATGATTTTTTCAAAGTCGAAATAATGCCCGAATTCCATTTTATCAAGATGGTTCCATCTCGCTTTTGCCAGAACCCTTTCAGCATCGAGCGGATTTTTTGCCTCCATGATCCGGTTTATAAGCCCCTGATGTTTATTGTCAATTTGGGGCAGGGGAGGTATAAGCCCCTTATCCCTTTTCGAAATTTGACTGGCACGCATGATGGCCAGCTCCTTTTTCAATCCCCTGTCCCAAATATTCCATTCATCGTAAAAACTGTGAAGCGGTTTGTCTTGGGATTCTCCAGTGATTATGCCCTGAAGAGCTTCAAGGTCTTTACGATTAAGATGATCAGAGCAGAGCTGTCTGAACTGTTTTGAATCAACAGGCGTCTTTTTTTCAAATAAAAGTGAAGGAAGAATAGAGATCAGATAATAGTATTGTCTGTTCATCATGCCTTCCTTAATGCGGGGTTTCGTAGGGTGCTCAAGCCGCAAGGCTTGCGCACCGAAATGGTTCGCAAACCCATCTGGTTTTAGTACCTTACATTTTTTCTTTTTAAACAGGATCAAGCAGTTCTTTTATTTCAGATGAAAGAAAGAACATCAGGATTTCAGCAATACTTTCATCACTGAAATCATGGTAAAAGTTCTCTCCTTTTTTTGATATGCGGAAGCCAGCCTTTAGGTCAGGAATCGGTATTATTTCAAGGCCAGACACCACTTTACCTGATTTTATTTCTTCTGAAATTGCCGAATAAAGAACCTCTTTTATTCTGTTGCTGTCTTCATCTGATATCTGGATTTTTATGTCTTCCCATGTGGCCGATTCTGACCATTTATCCGTAACTTTGAGGATCATGTCTTTCAGGAGGTTTTCGCATAGAACTTCTGCGCATTTTTTTCTGACAAGATTCTTAAACAGATTTTCAAGATATGACCGGATCATCAGGATGGAATCCCTGACTGCAAATTCAAGGGCTTTTCTGCTTATATTTTCTTTGTGGGCTATTTCTTTTTCAGCATCAGCCTTGAGTATTTCAGCCGCTATTTTTGCCCTTTTAATAATATTGTCGGCATCGGCACGCGCCTCGTCTTTTATGCGCAGGCCTTCTTTTTCCGCTGCTTCGATGCCGTCAGAGCGGATTTTTTCTATGATTATGTCGAGATTTGTTGTTTCAATTTCAGGTTTGCCCATTTTTCCTCGTTTATTGAGTCTGGAAATGGTCAATTGTAATTTGAAAGCTGAAAAAAAGTCAGAATGCGGAAGGACTTGCAGCGGTTTTTTTATTTAGCTGCTGAAAAAATAATAATGTATTTCTTTGTTAAAAACCAATGAAATATCAATTCTTGAATATTGCTTTGATTGTCTCAAAAGTTTTATTTGCCAAATCCTATTTGCCTATTAGTGCCACTATTTCTGCAACGCTTTTCAGGAACTGGCCGCTTCCTTGATTAATATAGATCCCAAATTGGGCAATAAGTGAATAGGCCAAGGCAAACTGTGCAACAGCAAATGCGGCAATCGAGAACTGGCAAATGCTGAAAACTCCTATTCCGAACTGGGCAAGAGTTATGACTCCGCATCCGAACTGGCCTATGGCTATTATGCCTTTTGCAACAACTGGAGTGCGATTTGGTCTGTATTTGAATGACACATGCAAAAGCGGAAGACCGAAAAATTTCAGCTTGGATTTGTATTCGTAACCCCAACCATCCCATTTGCTCTTTGAAGGGTAGGGGGCTCCGCATTTCGGACACGAAACAGCCTGTTCAGATATTTCATTGCCGCATTCCCTGCACGGTTTCATAGGCTCTTTTCCTCCATATTATTAGTTATTTGCAAAAAATCACAAAGCTCAAATGTATCAATTCATGATGTAAGGCAAATTCTCCTCTGCCTAATGTTGACAAGGTTGCAAAAAGTCCGATTACCGTCATTCCGGCTCAGACCGGAATCCAGAAATATTTGAAAATACTGGATGCCGGATCAACTCCGGCATGACGATAAAGCCATTTTTTGACTTTTTTCGAGTCGATCAATGCTTTTTATAATATGGAATTATTATCTGTTTTAAATTGAGCCACCAGATTCTTAAGCTCTTCAGCGAGTTTGCTGAGGTCACTTGCGCTTGTCTGCACCTGAATTCCCCCGCCTGCTATTTCGCCTATGCTGACGTTTACATGGGCAATATCTTCGGCAATGGAACGTGACACTATTGCGGTCTGGCCTACTCTGTCATTCGAATCTTTGACTCCTGCTGAAACGGTTGCGATATTTGCCGCGAGATCCCTTGTTACAGAAGATTGTTCTTCTATTGCCGCGGCAATTCCGGCAACAATATCTCCCACCTGGGTAATAACAGAAGAGATTTGTCCAATATTTCCTATGGCTGCTGAGGATGATGTCTGAATTCCTGTTATTCTGTCTTTTATATCAGATGTGGCAGTCGCAGTTTGTCTTGCCAGTTCTTTTATTTCGTTTGCCACAACCGCAAAACCCTTGCCTGCTTCTCCGGCTCTTGCCGCTTCAATTGTGGCATTAAGGGCAAGCAGATTGGTTTGTTCTGAAATATCGGATATCGCTTCCGTAACTTTGCCTATTTCCTGGGCAGCAAGTCCAAGTACTTTCATTGTATCAGATGCTGTTTTTGCCTGAACTGAAGCTTCTCCGCTGATGCTTCTCGCTTTTTCAGTGTTTGCGGCAATTTCTCCAATTGTGGCGCTCATTTCTTCTGTGGCACAAGCTACTGAGTTCAGGTTTGCCGTGGAGCGATCCATTATTCCTGCGACGGTGTCTGTGCTTGAGCTTGCTTCTTCTGCCGCAGCCGCAACTGATGTGGTCTTCTCTGATATTCCCCTGGTGTTTGATGTCATCTGGGTCGAAACAGCGGAAAGCTCTGTAGATGACGAAACCATGGTCTGAACGCCGCCGGTAATTTCACGTATTATTTTTTTCATGCTTTCATTAAGAAACTTGCTGGAGCCTGCTACATCACCTATTTCATCACCGCGTTGTAAATCAGATTCATCCGAAGGTTTTGAAAAATCACCCTTTGCCATTTCCTGAAGATGAACAGAAACCCTTTTTAAAGGAATGGCAATACTCCTGCTGATGGATATACTAAGAAAAATGGAAATGATTAGGCCAAGCATCATGGCCATAGCAATCTCGCTTCTAACCGATTTTTCTGAAGAATGTGCTGTCAAAGTACTCTCATTTGCAACTTGGTTATTTATTTCAAATATCTTGTCCAGAAGATTTTCAGATAACCTGAAGTCGGCATCCAGTTCCTTTAATGAAGAGGCCAACATTTTGTCGTAAATGGCCTGGTCTTTAGACTCCTGATATTTTTTGCTCATCTCAATAAAATCTTCTGAAGCCTTTTTCCATTTGGTCCATACAGGTACAAACTCTTTCCACAGTGTTGCCTCTTCTTCGGTCTGGGGCAATGGCTCATATATTTTCCAGCCTTTGTCCGCACTTTCAAAAGCCTTTTTGATATGGTCATACTGCCTTTCCGCGTGAGTCTTGGAATCGGCCTGGATCAGCAGAGTACGCTGGGCCGTCTTTATAGTAATCTGTGCATCATTCATAAGTGCCAGGCCATAAAGGCTGGGTATTCTTACATCGCCAATTTCATTGATGTTTTTATTCAGATTAAGAACTCCCATAAATCCAACAATACCTATAATCATAGCTATGGCGGTAACCAGCATAAATCCGACTGCTAATTTTTTGGCTATTTTCATGTTATTCAGTAAGTTCATGAGGTTATTCCTTCTGGGTAGAAAATTAAAAATCAGAACACTTTAAAAGCTTCAAAAAAGATGTTTTCGGCGGTTTTTTAGTACGCAGTGTTTTTATTTACCATTAATTAAGGATAATTGGTACTTTTCTTCTCCGGGTTATCAATAAAATCAAGGTTATGATAAATCAAATCCCAATAGCCAGACTTTCAAGAACCTTTGTCAGTTCACTTACCCTGAATGGTTTTATCAGGCACGCTGAAAATCCGAATGCCGACGGATTCGACATTATTGAATCACCAGAATATCCGCTTGCTGCCACAAGTTTTATTGATGGATCAATATCAAGAATTTCATCCACTGAGTCTTTGCCGCCTCTTCCTCCCGGAATGGTCAGGTCAAGTATTGCCGCTACAAAGGATTGATTCTCATTATGAGCCTGTCTTACAAGTTCAACCGCTTCGTCTCCGTTCGAGGCGCTCACTACGCTATAGCCAAGTCTGGACAGCATGGAGGATGTGACTTTGATTATGGATTCCTGATCGTCCATGACAAGAATTCTGCCACTACCTTTGTAAGCTGTTTTTGTCCCTGTTTCAGCAATTTCGGCCTGCCCCGAAGCTTCTGGCAGATATATATGGAAATTAGTGCCTTTGCTTTCTTCTGTTTCGACCTCTATTATTCCATCATGTCTTTTGATTATTGAATAGCAAGTGGCTAGTCCGAGTCCTGTGCCCTGTTTTTTTGTGGTGAAAAAAGGATCAAAAATATGCTGAAGGTTTTCCCTCGAAATTCCGGGGCCATTGTCAGTTATGGAGATTCTGACATAATTTACTCTGGGTAGTAATGCAGGAGCTTTATGAGGAGGGACTTTGGACAATACAACCTCAAGTTTGCCGCCAAGTGGCATTGCCTGTCTGGCATTTATGGCCATGTTATCTATTACCTGCCCCATCTGATTCTTATCGAAATCGCAGATGAATGGGCAATCAGGAATATCAAATGAAATGGATACATTGGAGCCTGTTAATGCGAACTGGAATGAATCCCTTACAAGCTTGCCTATATCACCGATTTTTCGTACAGGATCTCCTCCCTTGGCAAATGTCAACAGTTGTTGGGTCAGATCCTTTGCCCGTTCAAAAACTGTCATGGAATCTGTAATGCTTGTTTTGATATTTTCCAGGTCACCGTCATTTGCATATTCCAGAGCCATGTCTATGAATCCGAAAATTCCGCCGAGCAGATTATTGAAATCGTGGGCAATGCCACCTGCCAAAATATTCAGTGATTCAAGCTTTAAGGCGTTTTGAAGAGCATCTTCAATTTTTTGTTTCTCCGTCATATCCCTGAAAACAAGAACAACCCCGATTATTTTGCTGTTTTTATCAAGGATAGGCGCACCGCTGTCAGCAATAATCCTCTCGTCTCCATAGCGGCTTACAAGGACTGTGTGATTCTCAAGCTCTATGCTATTTCCGGTCGTGATAACTTTGTGCGCCGGGTTCTCGCATGCAATACGAGTTTTTTTATTTATGATTCTGAATACCTCGTCAAGCGGTTTGCCAACAGCGTCTTTAAGCATCCAGCCTGTTAACTCTTCAGCGACTTTATTCATAAGGGTTATTCTTCCATCAGTATCGGTTGTTATTACTCCATCACCGATGCTGCGGAGAGTAACCGCAAGTCTTTCCTTTTCTGCCAGAAGAGCTGCTTCGGCCTGCTTGAGTTCTGAGATGTCTATAAAAGTTACAACTACTTGCTGAAGTTCATTGTTTTCAAAAAAAGACGGATATGCGCTTACAAGTACCCATGCGATTTGTTGTGTTTGATTCTTTCTGATCCCGACAATATATCTTGTGAGAGGCTGCCCTGTCCTTATAACCATATTAACAGGGTATTCCTCCACAGGCATTATTGATCCATCGTCACGGAGAAACTTCCATTCAGGGTCAATGGCTTCCTTTCCAAGTATCTGATTTTCCGAGAGGCCAAGAATCTGGCTTGCAGCTGCATTACTGATGAGGATTCTGGTATCAGGAGCATGAACTACAATGCCGACCTGGAGATTCATAAGAAGGCCCCTGTACTGTTTTTCGCTTTCTTTGCGGGCGTTTTCTGCAATTTTTCTTGAGGATATATCGTCAATTACAGCTATGAAGAAGATTGGAGATTTTTTTTCATCTCTGACCAAAGAAACTGTCAGGTTAATCCATACATTTCCCCCTGTTTTTTTAATATATCTTTTTTCGAGTGTATAGGTGGATATGATTCCTTCCAAAGCTTTTTTGTAAAATTCAAGATCCGAATCAAGATCTTCCGGGTGAGTGATATCCTGGAAAGTCAGGTTTAAAAGCTCTTCCTTTGGATAGGAAACTATTTCGCACAGCTTGTTGTTCACTCTCAGCCATTTGCCATCGATGCCAACTATCGCCACCCCCACCGCCGCTTGTTCGAATATTCCCCTGAAACGATTCTCGCTTTGGTGCAGTTCAATATTCTGTTCTACAAGAGCCTTTGTTTTAGCTTTAACCCGAAGTCTTAGAATTATAACAAAAGCAAATAAAAAAATGATACCGCCAAAGAGAACAATAATGCCCATTATCACTTTGCGAGGAATATGAGATTGGCCGCCCTCTATCCATTCTCTGATTTTCAGGTTTAAAAATGAATGATCATCTACCTTCATCTCTTGAATATGGCGGTCAAGGGCTTCAAGTAAGACGGCATTTTTACCTTTAAGAACTGCATAGGATATACGCACTGGAGAAAACATGATTGAGGTGCGCTCGACCGGGTAGTTTACTTCAAGTGACATTCCAGCAATATTTGCGCAAATTCCAGCATCTGCCTCATGATTTTCAATGGCCTTAAAGACTTCCTTGTAATCAGATTTTTCTATCAGCTTTGCCTTGATACTGAACTGATCGAGCAGGCTTTTGAATCCTATCGTATAAATACTGCTTTTAAGCACAGCTATTGTTTGGTTTTTAAGATCAAAAATACTGTCTATTTTTATGTCTTTGGACTGGTAGATAAGACCCCAGTCGAGTATTAGAAAACCCTTGGGGTAGTCATAGATCTTTGCCCGTTCTTCGGAGTAACCTATACAGACCACAATATCTATTTCGCCGCTCTCAAGCCGCTTCAGGCAATCATTCCAGCTTCCGGGGATGTATATGATCTGCCAGCCTTCCTTTTCTGCAATATGATTCAGCACATCGACATATAATCCACTGGGTTCATGCCCTTCTTCAAAAAAAACCATGGGTTTGAAATTATAAACACCGGCCTTGACCAATGTTGAAGCTGGAAAGGCAGGCATGGCACAAATCAAAATCAGGGCTAAAAAGAGAATTGGGATAAGAAAAGATCGTTTGATGGAAAATCGAAGATGCATTTTATTTTCCCCTGTTATTAGCTCAGTGCTTTACGCGGATATGGTTTATGCCAGTTGAAACGGGGCTTTTTTTATATCTGGCCGGGAAAGTTGCATGGTTTAAGTGATCTTGGGTCTTTTCTGCTGAGGCTTTAAGTGTAGATTGAGGGAGAAAAGACTTTTTGTTTCGGCCTGTAACAGTAAAAAAAGAACGATGGTGCAATGCCTTTAGAAAAGATGAAGAAGAATGTTTTTAATATTTGCAGATTACCACAAATCCGATTGGAACCTCTAATCATTTTTGACGGTTTTTATTAAAAAAGGTTGATTTGGAGTTGGGGAACATCTGTAAAAACAAATTTTAGAATTTGAAAAGTTGAAAAGAATTTTTGAAATAATTGCTTGTTTAAACCGCTCTAATTTTAGGCATATCCCGTCTTTGCACGTACTATTGGGCTTACAAAAAGGTGCGTGGTAAAGCTCCACGCACCCTGCAAAAATATTAATATGGCAAAATCATACTGACTTGCCTTTGGCTCTCTGTCTGTTATCAACCTCGCATGAAACGCCTTCACCGCGCATCATGGGCAAAAAGCATTTATTGCAGGAAAGGCAGGTTGCTTTTTCTGTGTTTCCAGCCTGCCAGCGGCTCACAAGTTTTGGCTCGCGTATAAGCGGCCTTGAAAGGGCGATGTAGTCTGCCATCCCTGAATTCACGATTTTTTCGGCAACGTTGAAAGACCTTATTCCTCCGACCAGCATCAGCGGAATACCAAGCTGCTTTTTGAATTTAACGGCAGAGTCGCGATAATAAACTTCATCTTCCTCGGTCTTCAGAAGTCCTTTTCTGACCGGAGATTTCTCCTCAGCTCCAAGAATTCCTCCGCTCATTTCTATTGCATCTGCACCACCTGCTTCCAGCATTTTTGAAACGGCCAGCATATCATCGACGTTAAGTCCGTTTTCCGTGAAATCCTCTGAATTCAGCTTAACAGTTACAGGAAAATCACGTCCGGTTTTTGATCTGATGTTTTCAAGTACCTCGACAAGGAATCTCGCCCTGTTTTTGACGCTTCCGCCGTAAGAGTCAGTCCTTTTGTTTGATCTTGGCGATAGAAACTGGCTGAGCATGTATCCGTGGGCAGAATGAATCTGAACTCCGTCAAATCCTGCTGTCTTTGCCCTTAGAGCCGCATCTCCGAATGCTGAAATCAGACTTTTGATGCCATCCACGGTTATTTCACGGCATATTGTCTTTTCATCTTTTTTGATTTCTGATGGCCCCAAAGCATCAAGTCCGGATGATTTAACGTCCGCATGTGCCCCTGCGTGGGCAAGCTGGCATATGATTCTGCCGTTTTTTGCATGAACAGCGTCGGCCATTTTTTTGAGTCCAGGAATCATTTCATCAGAATGAATTCCTGCCTGAAGTGCTCCTGCCCGCCCTTCAGGGCTTACGAAGGTGTGGCCTGAAATAATCAACCCCACATTGCCTTCTGCAAGATCCTCCATCATTTTTATAAGAGCATCAGTACATGTGCCGTCAGTATTGGCAAGAGCCTCGTGAGTCGCTGATCTTACGAACCTGTTTGAAAGATTCATTCCATTAATGCTGGTTTTATCAAAAAGCTTTGACATGAAATTTCCTTTATAAATCTTGGTGTGGCTAAGCTTATTGCTCAGAATTGCTGACCTTTTCTTCTAAAAAAATTCAAAGCCCATGTTGCATAATTATTAGTGTATCAGGCATAACCTTTAAGTTTTTGCGGAGCTTTTTCCAAAAAGCGACCCGTCGGAGACATCTCTTAAATAGCAAATTGTAATTAAGCCCTTCGTCGTCTGAATTGGTCAATTCCGCTTCTTGTAATGATCTTGCCCATGGATACCCATACGTTTTCATGCGGCTTGGGTTCCTTGCCTTTTCCAATTCTGCCTATCTGGTTTTCGTACCAGGTGATCTCGAGCATAGCCATTCTGTCTAATGCCTTGACTCCTGTGGTTAGCGGTTTAACCGTGCTTCTGTAAGGCTGGCCGGAAAGAATCTCGTTGGGAAGATTAGGATCAACGACAATTGGTCTTCCAAGTCCGACCATGTCTATTTCTCCTCCTTCCATTGCTGCGGCCATTGCATCTGAAGTTCTGAAACCGCCTGTTACCACAAGTGGCACATTTACGGTTTTTCTTATCTTTCTGGCAAATCCCAGAAAATATGCCTCTTCTCCGCTCTTTGCCATTCTGCTTCCTGTCATGGCTGGAGCCTCATAGGTTCCGCCTGAAATTTCCACAAGGTCAATGCCTTCGCTCGCAAGGGCTGTGACAACTTCGGCCGCGTCGTCTTCTGAAAAGCCGCCTTTAAGGAAATCAGCGGAATTGAGCTTTATTCCCACAGGAAATTCCGGGCCCACCTCATTTCTTATGGCCCTGTAAATTTCCATTACAAAGCGCATCCTGTTTTCAATTGAACCTCCCCATCTGTCATTTCTCTGGTTGTGAAGAGGTGACAGAAACTGGCTGACAAGATATCCATGAGCTCCGTGGATCTGAACTCCAGTGAATCCGGCTTTTTTGACTATGCCAGCAGATCTTGCGAATCTCAGAATAAGCTGCTGGATTTCTTCTTCGCTGAGCTCCTTTGGAGTCGCAAAGAATTTACTGAGCGCGGACTCGAACGGAATGGCAGAAGGAGCAACCGGCTTCGGAGACAGATTCTTAGGACTCTGCTTTCCAGGATGATTGAGCTGAACCCAGATGTGCGCGCCATTTTTTTTTCCAGCGTTTGCCCATTTAGTAAGGGCTGCGAGATGTCGCTCATCCTCGATCACCACGTTCATAGGCTCGCCAAGAGCTGTCTGATCTATCATCACGTTTCCTGTGACAAGAAGACCTGTGCCTCCGTCCGCCCATTTTGCGTAAAGAATCGGAAGCGCATTGCTGGGAGCGAATTCAGGAGTGCCAAGTATCTCGCTCATGGCTGATTTCAGAAATCTGTTTTTTATAACCGCCCCGCAAGGCAGGGTGAGAGGTTTACCCAGTTTTTCATATGGTTTTGTCATGGTGGCCTCCGTATATTTATCATTAAGGATATGGTGTGTTTTGTATGGTCAATTTGCCATCAAAAATCTAACATCATGAGCCTCCGGCTGGTCGCTTTTTGTAAAAAGCTCTGCAAAAACTTTATGTTTATGATTTTTATTTTCAAAAAATCCCCCATAAGTTTTTCAGCCCCGATTATGTATATGGGTCATTCTATTTTATGAAATCCAGATAATACCCTGCGGTTTCCTCTGGTCTTTCAATCATTGGCGTATGACCGCAATCTTTCATTATGATTTTTTTTGAATTCTTTATGCCTTTGGTCAGAACATCAGCTCCTGAAACATCAAGAATTTTGTCCTTGTCACCCCATAGAACCAGAGTTTTTGCGGAAATATCCTTCATTCTTTCCTCAAGAACAAAGCTTTGTGCAAATTCTTTGAAAACCTTTTCGTTGAAATCCCTGTGTTTAATGGCAATGCCTGCAAGATGGTTTTTGACAGAGCAGGGAATATAAGGCTGCTTTTCGAAGCAGAGATCAAGGAGATGGTCGTATTCCTCATTGGTGCTTACAATAAGAGGATTCTTCCCTTTTTTAAGCTCTTTAACCAGATCGTTTTCAACAACCGGCTTTATCCCTGCTGGAGCAAAAAGTCCGACGGAAAGTACTTCTGAAGGATATTCAGCTCCGTACACTCCAGCAATGTAACCGCCCATGGAATTACCGACTATATGATATTTTTTCATTCCAAGTTTTTCAGCAAACTGATGCACTCTTTTGGCCTGGGCTTCTACGCTGTATGATTCTTCAGGAATTCGGGAACTTTCTCCAAAACCAGGCAGATCCAGGGCAACCACATGGTATTTGTCAGTCAGATATCTTGAAAAACGGGTCCAGTTATCCTTGTCTGCACCAAAACCATGTATGAGAATAATATTATCCCCAGTTCCTCCTTCAAGATAATGGATCGTGTGAGTGCCCACAGTTACAGTCTTGTTTTCAAGATCAGCCCTTGAATGTTCTATGTATTTCGAAACTGAAAGAAGGGTGGATGCACATCCCATAAAGCTCAAAAGAAGCATCGTAACTAATGTTCTCAAAACTAATTTCATTTAAAGATTCCTTTTTTTAGAAACATTTTTATTGTCTAAACTTGGATTATGTTTTGATTTCATTATAAGTATACTCGCCCACCTCATCATGCTTCCCAGAATCGTTATCCGAAACGATATCTGGATTCTGTTCTCTTTTCTTGCCAAGAAAAAGCATCCCTAAAAGTGATACAGAAATGACTACGGCAATCGCTACAGTGAGCATGAAACCATCATGGCCAAACCTTGGATAGATTATAAAAGGAACAAACCATAAATATAAAAATGAATGTAGCGCTCCAATCATTACGAATCTAATCAATATTTTCTTTTTCATCATGTTATTGCTTTTTAGAAAACCTGTTAATATTTCCCATCAGACACTGCTATTTTCCCAGCTGTCTTGTTTACCTGATTACAGATTTAGGCGTAGCAGCCATTCTCACAACCCTGATGTTTGCCCGGTCTATTAGTTCGCCATTTTTAGGGCCAATCTGTTCTTTCCAGACATCGCTTTCGTAAATAGTCTTATAAAGCCTTTCCTTTTCCTCTTCACTTTCAAAGCGTCTGATCCAGATGTATTCGTCCGGGTTGTCGAGGGAAACAAAGCTCGCCACAAAGGTTATGCCCCTTGAAACCTGAAAAGGAATTACCACCTCTTCCATCTGATTGACCCATTCTTCCATCTTGCCCGGCTTTACCGGATAGAATCTTAATTCAAAAAACATTTCTGTTACCCCTGCTGATCAAAAAGTTTGCGAATTTCCTCGACCCTTGCCCTGTTGACGCCAAAGTCAGAATAGCCGAGCCTTGAGGCAGACCTGATATTTATGATGCTTTTATCTTTATCAAGAAGGCATTCCACATCATCCTTGAATCTGAAAACTGCGGATGAGAATACAGCCTTGATATATCCTTGTTCCTTGATTTCTATTTCAGCCCGTTTCATGGAAAGAATAACTTTTTCAAGCTTTTCCATAGCCTTTTGCGGGTCCCCCTTGAAGCTTATGGGGGCAATTAAATGCGATTCCATTTTTGACAAAGAAGACACACAGTTTGGTGAATCAGGACATTCAGACATACGTTCCATTGTATTGCCTCCTTTTGCCGAGCATCCTGTAAGGGAGAAGGCAATTAAAAATGCCATCAAAATTTTCATCATGCATTTCCTTCCTGGTGGAAAAAATCATTGAATAGAGCGGCGTGTTTCTGTTCATCTGGCAGAATTGCCATGATTACATCAAAATACCCGCCTTCTTCTCCGCTGGCCAGAGCTTTTTCTATCTGCCTCACAGCCATCTTTTCAATTGAACCCAGGCGCTTCAGTTTTAGTTTGAGCGGAAGTGGCCATAAAATCACTCCCATTGTCTTTCCCGCAAGCTGCCATGGCCATTCATAGCCAGGCTGCTTTCCGTAGCGGTCAGAATAAAGTTTGGCAAAAAGCTTGCTGTGTTTATGTTCATGTCTTGAAAAAAGGCTCAACTTTTCAGCAAGTTCAGGATTCTTTTTTGCGTTCTGATCCGCTAATTTGCTGTAATAACCTTTGCCGATGAGTTCCATCCTGAAAGACAATCTAATTTTTGATTTCATGGCCTTTTCCTGACTATTTTTTGAGCATGTTTATGAATTTTTCTGCAAGTTCTTCGTCTGACGCCGGGTTTTGGCCTGTAACAAGTTCTCTGCAAACCACTACGTTATTTTCGAACATATTCTGGCCAGGCTTCATATTCCCGCCTGCAAGCTTAAGTGTGGTCTGCGGGTCAAACTGAACAAACCCGCCTATGCCCCTTTCGCCAGCAACCGCGTTTTCTTCGTCAGTGCTGAAAACTGTCATGTCATAGCCAGAATAAGGCCAGTCTTTCATGGCTGATTTTGCCGCTTCAAAGTCGCCAGTCTTAACTTTTTGCATGAATCCGGCTGCGTTGCATATTGCTGAAAGAAGAGCTACAGGCCCATGGCAGACAAGCGCTGTGGGTTTTGACTTTTCATGAAAATGTCTGAAGATTAAGCCTAAATCATGGTTGTCGGTAAGGTCTTCCATCGGAGCATGGCCGCCTGGAACAAAGATCCCGTCAAATCTGTCAAGACCTTCTTCCATGATTTTTTTGAAGCTTTTTACCGGGCTATCCTTTTCAGAAAGAATTTTCAGCTTTTCAAGAAGTTCTTTGTGGATTCTGTGCTGATCTTCATTATTCCCGAAATATGCGGCACTGTCAGATCCTTTATCAAGAAATGGTTTTGTACCTTCAGGATTGGCAAATTCAAGCTCGAATCCGGCATCCAGCATTTTCTTCACAGGAACCATGAATTCGTTTAGGTAGAAACCAGTATTATATATTTTGCCGTCTTTCAGATTGAGACGGTCAGACCCTGATAAAATTACGAGTATTTTTTTTTTCATAGTGATGGCCTCCAGCGGGTCGCTTTTTTGCAAAAAAGCTCCGCAAAAAACTTTATATTGTTTTTGTGTTTGAAATTTCTTTAGAAAAAATCATCAACTATTAAAGTGCTGATTTTAGAATTTCAATCACTTCGTTTTTCCCGATTTTGCCTCTTTCACCAAGCTTCCAGCCCCTTGCTTCAAAGTCATCAGCTATGACAAGGGCTTTTTCTATTTCGATTCCATATTCAGAAAGCTTGGATTTAAGCCCCATTTCCCTGAAAAATTTTTCAGTAAGATAAATGGCCTGCTCAATGATTGAATCCTGACTGCCCTCAGTGATTCCCCATATTCTTGAAGCATATTTTAGAAGTTTGTCTTTCTTGTTTTCCTTCTGGTTTCTCATCACTGCCGGAGCAATAACGGCAAGTGATTCTCCGTGGGCAAGGCCGAATCTTGCCGTAAGTTCGTGGCCTATGGAATGAGATGCCCAGTCCTGGGGAACTCCTGCCGAGATATTCCCGTTCAAAGCCTGGGTGGCGCACCACATTATGTTTGCCCTGACATTGTAATCATTTGGCGTTTCTAAAACTTTTTTTCCTTCTTCCATTAGTGTCAGAAGAATCGCTTCTGCCTGTCTGTCCTGGAGAGGCGCGTTTACGTCATAGGTCATATATTGTTCAAGAACATGGACAAACGCATCAACCACGCCGTTTGAAGTCTGGTTCGCTGGCAAAGAAAATGTCGTTTCAGGATCAAGAATCGAGAATTTCGGGAAAACTTCCGGGCTTCCGAAAGCAAGTTTTTCTCCGGTTTCTCTTTTTGAAATAACTGCAAAGGAGTTCATTTCAGAACCAGTTCCTGAAAGAGTCAGTATCGCGCCGATTGGCACAGCTTTTTTTATGGCAGCGCCTTTAGACAGAATATCCCAGGGATCAGCGCCTTCAAAACATGCAGCAGCGGCTATGAATTTTGATCCGTCAATTACTGATCCGCCGCCTGCGGCCAGTATAAAATCGATTTTTTCTTCCCTGATTATTTTAACTGCCTTCATGCATGTCGCATAATCAGGATTTGGTTCAATTCCGCCAAAGTCAGTTACTTTTCGATTTTTAAGGGCTGCTTTAACCTGATCATACACCCCGTTCTTTTTTATGGAGCTTCCGCCGAATGTGAGAAGAATATTGGCCTGTTCAGGAATGAGTTCTGCTATTTTGGAGATCTCTCCCTTGCCGAAAACAACTTTTACCGGATTGTGAAAAATGAAATTCTGCATTCTAATGTCCTTTCTTGGTTTTTTGAATGACAGTAATACCAGAATCGTGCCAGCGGTGTCCGTGTGCTGATTGTTTAATAATTAAATATAAAATTAATATGTTAAGATTTATGAAGAGGTTTTTGTCTGTAAATTGTATTGTTCGATTTAGGGACATGTTTTGCCATACATGTCCTGTTGTCAATCATTAATGATTTAAGACCAGATCCGCCTGCTTGAGAATCTGATGTTTCTTGTTTCAAACGAGGCTATTCTTTTTGTAGGGTTGAAATACTTGAATCAATTCTATAATTTACATTGAATAAAAAGTCCCGTGGTTTTTGTTCCAATGAGGGCTTGGGATGTTCAGAGAACGAAAGCTGGGAATCGTTTCGAAGACTTTTGGAGGGACATCTAAAGAATCAGAGATTTTGATAAGGTGCCAAGGAAAAGGTTTATTAAAGAACTATGATTTATCGGATATAAGTGCGGATTCGAGTATTGCGCCGATTCAACTATCGTGCAAATAGTCTATTTTAGGAGGCATCCTTTTAATCAGGTCTATAATTGTCTGCCATAGGCCTGCAAGCTGAACACAGGGGAATGCAAAGTCTCAAAAAATCACATATATAGAGAAAATATGAACGATCCAGCTATTCATGAAATGTTACAGGGCCATATAACCGCTCTGCTCTTTGAACGGGACGAACTTAAAGGAATAATAGAAACCCTTGAGGACGGATTCATAGAGACTGATCTTAAAGGAAATACCACACGTTTCAACAAAGCCTTCTGCGAGCTTTGCGGATATCCTCCTAAAGAGACTCCGGGCCTTTCCTACAGGACGTATATGGATAAAGAAAATGCCGAAAACGTATACTCCACTTTCAACAAGGTTTATAAGAGCGGCATTCCAAATAAGGCTTTCGATTATGAGATAATTAGAAAAGACGGGACAAAGAGGAATGTTGAAATTTCCATAGCGGTTTTAAAAGATAGTTCCGGGATTGTTAACGGCTTCAGATGCATCATGCGTGACGTAACCAAAAGAAAAAAAGCAGAAGCAGAGATAATAAGACAGAGAAACAGTCTTGCCGCGATATTCAGAAGCGTTGATGATGCAATAATAACTGTGGATCTTAATCTTGACATAACAGAGATCAATGAGGCGGCTGGTAAAATCTGCGGTATTCCATCAGATTCGAAGGGTAAGGGCTTTCTATGCCTTGACAACTCAGTATGCGGTCAAACATGCAGAAACGTCATAGAAGAGACCCTTAAAATTAAAAAGCCGATACGAAACCATCTCGTTACATGCGGAAGATTTACAAACCCCATGCAGAGGGTCAGCATGTCCTGCACACCGCTTGAGGATCATAACGGATGTTTTATCGGTGCCGTTCTTGTCATAAGAGACATAACTAGACTCATGGATCTTGAACAGGAACTAAAAAAACGCGACGGATTCCATCAGATGATCGGAAAAAGTCGTGAGATGCAAAATATTTACAGACTTATCGAGGATATTTCAGATTATGAGGCTACTGTTCTCATCACAGGAGAAAGCGGAACCGGAAAGGAGCTAGTGGCGAGGGCTATACATAACAGCGGAAACAGAAGCTTCAAGCCTTTTGTGACTGTAAACTGCTCAGCTCTTGCAGAAAATCTTCTTGAGAGCGAGCTTTTCGGACATGTCAAAGGAGCTTTTACAGGGGCTGTCAGGGATCATGTCGGTAGATTCCAGGCTGCTGACGGAGGGACAATATTACTTGATGAGATTGGCGATATTTCACCTGTTATTCAGTTGAAACTCCTCAGGGTGCTCCAGGAGAAGGAATTTGAAAAAGTTGGCGATTCCAGATCTGTAAAAGTTGATGTCAGGGTTATAGCCTGCACCCACAAGGATCTGAAAGAGAAAGTAAGGCGAGGAGAATTCAGAGAGGATCTTTATTACAGACTGAAGGTACTTGAAATAAAGCTTCCACCTTTAAGGGACAGACTAGATGATCTGCCTCTTTTGATAGATCATTTCATATCAGTCTATGAAAACAGATTCAGGATAACAGCAGAAGGCGTTAATGATGATGTTATTTGTGCATTCATGAACTATAAATGGCCCGGCAACATAAGGGAACTTGAGCATGCAATAGAAAGAGCCATAATTCTTGGCAAGGGAAGCCTTATAAGTCTGAGTCATATCCCCGCAGAGATAAAGACAGGAACCCGATTATCACAGAAACCTGAAAGTGTATCAATGGAGCACGAAGTTAAGGATATACTCGAGGCTCTTGAGAAAACAGGATGGAACAAGGCAAAGGCTGCAAGAATCCTCGGTATAAGCAGAAAAACACTCTATAAAAAAATCATTAAACACAACCTCTCTTTTACTGCCTGAAAACCAAGATATTAATATATGTATACATATACACTTGTGTTTACACACATAAGTGTAACCGGTTACACTTATTCTATTCCACTATCCACTTCAGTATTGCTGCCTTTCAATTAAAAATCATTAAAATACAAATGGTTACCTTGAAATAACCTGGATAATTTCTTCTGGCACGGATCTTGAGAATATACAGGATTGTTCGGCCGGACATATTTAGGAATCTCAAACTCAACTCACAGGAAAAACAAAAATGAACAGAGTTGTAATCGTTGCGGCAGCACGTACAGCCATAGGCAGGTTCGGAGGCGTTTTCAGAGAAAAATCTGCTGTTGATCTTACTATTCCGGTAATGCAGGCACTTATAAAACGCTCATGCATAAAACCTGAGATATTGAATGATGTTTTCTGGGGTTGCAATTATCAGAAGACATACAGGGAAAATAATCTTGCAAGGGTTGCTGCTGTAAAGGCCGGCTTGCCTGTATCTGTACCAGGCGTAACAATCCACAGAAACTGCACTTCTTCAATGTCTGCAATCCAGTTTGCATTTTACCAGATAAAATGTGGTGAAGCAGATGCCATAATGGTTGGCGGAACAGACAGCATGAGTTCGGCTCAATATACCATTGAAAAAATAAGATACGGCACAAGAGTAGGTCACACGGAAATCAGGGATTCAATGTGGGATTCCCTGACAGAACTTGGCATCGGCCCTCCAATGGGCATAACAGCCGAAAACCTTGCTGAAAAGTATGGAATTTCAAGAAAAGATCAGGACGAACTGGCGCTTGCGAGCAACCAGAAGGCGATTGCAGCAATCGATGAAGGCCGGTTTGAAGAAGAAATCGTGCCTGTTGAAGTTACAGAAAACAGACTCAAAAGAATCATATCAACAGATGAGCATCCAAGAAGGGATATTACCCTGGATTCCCTATCCAAACTAAAACCAAGTTTCAAGGAAAACGGGTCAGTTACGGCAGGCAATGCCTCTGGAATAAATGACGGGTCGGCAGGCTTGATACTCATGTCATCTGAAAAAGCAAACGAGTTAGGAATCAACATTCTTGCCGAGATCACGGGAACAGCGACAACTGGAATCGAGCCGGAAATAATGGGTATTGGCCCTGTTTCAGCAATAAACAGGACTCTTGAAAAAATCTCATTGAGACTGAGCGACATTGAACTTTTTGAAATAAACGAAGCTTTCGCAGCCCAGTACTTGGCATGTGAAAAGCTGCTTGGCTTAGACAGAAGCAAAACAAATGTAAATGGAAGCGGGATAGGCCTCGGCCATCCTGTAGGAGCGACAGGTGCAAGGATAGTAACAACTCTCATTTTTGAGATGAAGCGCAGAAACTCAAAAACCGGCATTGCTTCATTATGCGCAGGTGGGGGAATGGGAACAGCGGTTGCTGTCCTAAGGTAGATTCCAGCTGATAGAGCTTACGCCAAGACAAACTCAGGCGGTCTGAATTCAATTACAAGTCCTGAGATGGGCTTCAGCCACGTTTCGTAAAAATGCTTTCAGGGCACTTTGGATATTAGTTCAAAGAGCTCAACCGTAGATAAAAGGATTAACCATGTCACAGATACTTGCAGATAGAAGAGATGTCGATTTCGTTTTATATGAGCAGCTTAGGATAGAAGAATTTGTAAAATACGAAAAATTCAGCTGGCTTAAAAGAAAATTCATGGACAGCATTATTTCCGAGGCACGCAAGCTGTCCATAAACGAGATACTTCCGACAAATTCTGAGGGAGACAGGGCTGGAGTACGCTTTGAAAAAGGCTCCGTTTACGTTCCGGAATGCTATCACAGGCCATACAGGCTTTTTCTCGATGGCGAGTGGACATCAATAAACGAAGACCAGGAGCTTGGAGGTCAGGGACTTCCAACCGTTATAAATACTGCCTGCTTTGAGTATATCTGGGGTGCAAATTACTGTCTTGCAAACTACGGCACAATGGGACACGGAACTGGCAAGATGGTGGAGCTTTTCGGAACTGACGAGCAGAAAGCCCTTTTTCTAAGGAAGCTTTACAAGGCTGAATGGACAGGCACTATGCTTCTGACCGAGTCTCAGGCCGGGTCAGATGTCGGGGCGCTTACAACAAAGGCAGTCAGAAATCAGGACGGTACTTATAGCATCACTGGGAGCAAGATCTTCATAACAAATGGAGATCATGACCTTTCCGAAAACATCATACATCCTGTACTGGCAAGGATTGATGGTGCTCCTGAAGGAACAGGCGGCATCTCAATATTCCTGGTGCCTAAAATATGGGTCAATCCTGACGGAACACTCGGAGAACCAAACGACATAATATGCACCGGCATTGAAGAAAAGCTGGGTATCCATGGAAGCGCAACATGCAGCATGTCCATGGGTGAAAAAGGAAAATGCAGGGGCCTTCTTCTCGGCAAGGAAAACATGGGCATGTCCATCATGTTTCATATGATGAACGAGGCAAGGTTCAATGTTGGCTTCCAGGCTTTTACCTATGCCTCGTCAGCATATCTTTATGCCGCAAATTACGCAAAAGAACGTATTCAGGGAAAAGACATGGCTGCCGGAAAGGATTCAAATTCTTCAGGAGTAGCCATAATCAACCATCCTGATATCAGAAGAATGCTTATGTGGATGAAATCCCATGTGGATGGTATGAGAAGCTTTCTCTATTACGTATCCATTCTTTTCGATCATATTTCCCCGGAAAATGATTCCCAGACAAATGAAAGACTGAAAAATCTCATCGATTTTTGCATTCCGCTTGTAAAGGCATATTGCAGCCAAAGGAGTTTCAAGGTCTGTTCAGAAGCCATGCAGGTATATGGCGGATATGGCTATATCAGGGAATATCCTGTTGAGCAGCTTTTGAGGGATTCCAGGATAACATCCATATACGAGGGAACCGATGGGATTCAGGCAATGGATCTTATGGGTCGAAAACTGAATATGAAGGGCGGCCAGCTTTTTACATGTTTTACAAACGAGGTCAGAAAAACCATCTCTGATTGCAGCGACATCACGCAGCTTCCCAAATTCTGTGCGATCCTTGAAAAAAGTCTTTCAGTTCTTGAAGAAACAGCCGCTTTTCTAAAAAACAGATCTGTGCCGGATACCATGAAAAATGCCTTTTTGTATGCATTTCCATTCCTCGAATCAACAGGTGACATTATCATGGCATGGATGCTTCTGTGGCGTGCATCAGTCGCTCTCAGGAAAAATAACAAGGATTTGGGCAAAAAGGACAAAGATTACTATATGGGGCAGGTTATGACTGCGGAGTTCTTCTTTCATAACTGTCTTCCTGAAGCTGTAGCAAGGCTTGAAGCAATACTGAATTTCGACGATTCGGCCCTCCGGATACCAGACGCATGCTTTGGTGGTTAGCCATAGTTACAGATAACATTGATTAAAATCAATTAAAATAGATTGTTATGCATTCCTTAATGATTTCATATCAAAAAAAATGAGGTGTTCAATGATGATGACAGCCACTGAATATGAAGCAAGTTTAAGAAAACTGAGTCTTAAGGTCTATATGTTCGGAAAGAGGGTCAAAAATGTCGTGGATGATCCGATAATAAGGCCGTCCATGAATGCTGTCGCAAAGACCTATGAAATGGCTCAGCTTCCTGAATATGAAGATATAATGACCGCGACCTCCCATATTTCGGGCAAAAAGATCAACCGTTTCACTCATATTCATCAGAGCACAGAGGATCTGATTAAAAAAGCCAAGATGGGCAGACTGCTGGGTTCTCTCACAGGTTGCTGTTTTCAAAGATGCGTTGGCGTTGACTCGCTTAACGCTCTTTCCATAGTCACCTGGAACATAGACCAGAAATACGGAACAGAATACTACAAAAGATTCATCAAATACCTTGAGTATGTTCAGGAAAATGATCTTACCTGTGATGGAGCCATGACTGATCCCAAAGGCGATCGATCACTTCCTCCGCATAAGCAGGCTGACCCTGACATGTTCATGAGGGTAAAGGAAGTAAAAGATGACGGTATCATTGTTTGCGGTGCCAAGGCGCATCAGACAGGTGCTGTCAACTCCCATGAAATAATAATCATGCCGACAATAGCCATGCAGGAAGCTGACAAGGATTATGCCATTTCATTTGCCCTGCCAAGTGACGCAGAAGGCATAACTTACATCATGGGCAGACAGTCATGCGACACGAGAAAGCTTGAGGCATCTGAACTTGATCGCGGAAATCTTTTTTATGGAGGTCACGAGGCATTATGCGTGTTCGATAATGTTTTTGTGCCTTGGGAAAGGGTCTTCATGTTCCGTGAGTATGATTTTGCAGGTCAGCTTGTGGAAAAATTTGCTTCATACCACCGTCAGAGCTATGCGTGCAAGTCAGGCGTGGGCGATGTTCTGATTGGTGCAGCCCAGACTGCCGCCGAATATAACGGCGCTCATAAGGCTTCTCACATCAAGGACAAGATAATCGAGATGAATCACCTGAACGAGACGCTATTCTGCGGAGCCATTGCCTGTGGATGTGAAGGGAAAAAAGAGGCGAGCGGAACTTTCTGCGTGGATACTCTGCTTGCAAATATTTCCAAACAGAATGTGACAAGACTCCCCTATGAAATAGCCAGACTTGCCCAGGATATTGCGGGTGGTTTGATAGTCACACTTCCTTCTGCAGAAGATTTCAAGTCCGAGGAAACAGGAAAGTGGATAGAAAAATATTTCAAGGGAAGATCAGATGTATCTATCGAAGATCGTTTCAGAATTTTGAGGCTGATTGAAAATATCACGCTCGGAACAGCCGCGGTTGGTTATCTGACAGAATCAATGCACGGAGCAGGTTCCCCGCAGGCCCAGAGGGTCATGATTGCAAGACTTGTTGATATGGCTGCCAAGCAGAAGCTTGCCAAAGGGCTTTGCGGTATAGAGAAGGCATGATCCCCTCACCGCATCTGCGATCAAGCAGGGTTTTGGGTCGCTTTTTGAAAAAAGCTCCTCAAAAATTTTCGGATATTTAGGGTGCCTTTTAAAATAAGATTTTTTGATGTGGTAGAACAGGAAATCAGCAGCGTCTGAAGGAACGCTCCTGGCAAGCTATAATCGCGGGATAAGGCTTCTTTATGACAGTGCAGGAGTTTCAACTTCGGTCTGCTGAATCTGGAAACTGCTACTAATCAGTGACCCTGCCTTCACTTATAGTAGCGACATAAAGAGGCGGTACAGGATTTTCTACCCAGAGAGAATGTCTCGAGATCACCACGCACCAATTCAACCAAAGGGTGCGTGCAAGGACGGCACGCACCCTACGGGAAATCTTTAATTCAAAATCATTGGGGCCTTTGGGGCTGGGATATGGTTTTTATGAATCAAAGTTTGTTTTGCAAACCACTGTTAGTTTTGGTAGTGAATTAATTATTTTATTTACGTTAGCGTAAACTTTAATGATTGTCGGATTTTATGGCTTTAGGCTGAGCTAATCAGCTTTAAAACAAATTTAAGCTCTTTATTAAGGATTAAAGATGAAAGTAGATGACATCAGGACAATAGCAGTTTTAGGCGCTGGAGACATGGGTCACGGCATTGCGGAAGTGGCGCTTATCGCAGGATATAAGGTTTTTTTAAGGGACGTAAAAAAAGAATATGTGGATAAGGGCGTTTCAAGAATCCATGAGAGCCTTGAAAAACTTGTCAGCAAGGGGAAGGTTGCTCCGGATCATTATGAGAAGATAAAGAATGAACTTCTTGTTTCCTGTGTTGATCTTGAAGAGGCTGTAAAAGAGGCGGATCTTGTCATTGAAGCGATACCTGAGATCATGGATCTTAAGAAGGAAACTTTCAGAATAGTCGACAACGCCGCTCCTTCCCATGCAATCCTTGCGTCAAACACTTCAACCATGAGTATTTCAGAAATTGCCTCTGCCACCAAAAGGCCGGAGAAATTTGTAGGGCTTCATTATTTCAACCCTGCCATCATAATGAAACTGGTTGAAGTCATAAAAGGTGATAAGACATCTGAGGAAACCATGCAGGTCTGTTACGATTTTGTTTTAAAGAACAAAAAGATACCAGTGAGGGTACATAAGGATGTTCCAGGGTTCATAGTAAACCGTGTACAGGCTCCTGCATCCATTCTTCTTAACAGCATCCTGGACAAAGGCGAGGCTGCTCCGGATGAGGTCGATGCCGTAATGAGAAGGCTCGGAATGCCCATGGGGCCATATGAAGTCATCGACTACACAGGCGTTGACATCAATTACCATGTCAGCGGCTATTTTGCCCAGTCTGTTCATCCTGATTTTGCCATGGGCAAAACACTCACAGCAAAATTTCAGGCTGGAGAGCTTGGGAAAAAGACTGGATCTGGAATTTTCAAATGGGAAAACGGCAGAGCTGTAATAGATCTTTCCAAAAATACAGATAAATTTGATCCCATGGACATTGTTGCCGTAAATTCCAACGAGGCTGCAAAAATAGTCGAACAGGGTGCCTGTTCATTCGATGATGTCGATGTCGCCATAAAAAACGCGACTGGAAATGCACTCGGACTTATTGCCGTCATAAAGGGAATTCAGCCTGAAGATCTATGCAAAAGATTAGAAGGGCTATCTGAAAAATATGGTAAGGAGGTTTTCAAACCAGCCAGACTTATAAGGGAAGGCGCTTACAGATAAGTTAGCTGATGTTTTTTATGTGGCTCTTTCATAATTTCAGTTATGAGAGCCTTCCTGTATCAGTAAGGAAGTCGCTTTTTTGGAAAAAGCTCCGCAAAAACTTTATGGTGATGTCAGATTATTGAAAAACAATACTCTCTTAAATTTCAAGAATTCAAATTTTTCAACTCATGCAACCATACTGAGGAAAGTGCATAGCCATTTTTTTAATATATTGTCATCTATATAAAATTCTGAACACGGAGAACAAGAAAATGGAACTTACGAATGTCCTGCTCGATAAGAAAAACCATGTCGCCATTGTCACGATAAACAGGCCTTCAGCCAATTCCTGGAATCTTGGCGCAATGGAGGATTTTCAAAAGGTACTGGATGATGTTGAGGCTGACAAGAATGTGAGGGTCGTCATTATTACTGGAGCAGGGGATAAGTGCTTCTCAGCCGGTTTTGACGTGAGCGACGCAGGAAATGCCGTAAAGACTGCTGCCATGGGCCGTGACCTTTGGAGGAGGGTGGACAGATTCCCGAAACCTGTCATTGCCGCAATGAATGGTCATGCATTAGGCGGTGGACTTGAGTTAGCCCTTTGCTGCCATTTCAGAATAATGGCCAATGATAACGGAGCAAAAACAGGTCTTACAGAGCTTAATCTCGGCATAATTCCAGGCTGGGGCGGAACCCAGAGGCTAATGATGGCCACCGGAAAGCAGAAGGCGCTCGATATGATTCTATTCGGTCATCGCCTTTCTGCCGAAGAGGCACTTGCCGCTGGAATGCTTAATGACACGGCGCCTGTTGCGGATCTTATGAACAAGGCCATGGATCTTGCCACAAAGCTCGCAGCCCGTCCTCCTCTTGCTGTAACAGGAGTTCTTAAGGCAATGTCTGCAGGAATATACGAAGGAGTTGACGCAGGCCTTAAGGTTGAGGAAGAAATGAGCAATGTTGCCATGAATTCAAAGGATGCGGTCGAAGGTTTCACCGCATTCCTTGAAAAACGGCCGGCGGTCTTCACCGGAGAATAATCGATTTTGATGGCCTGGTAAAAGACTGAAATCAAAGGCCTTTTACCTTGCCATTATTATTGCAAAATCACAGGTTCATATATGGAAGTGATAAGGAAGCACAGAGTCGAATATCACGAAGTGAATACTTCTTATAAAATGAAGCTTTCGGCGATTTTAAGACAGTTTCAGGAGGCTGCGGCAGATCATTCCGAAAAGGCTGGGTTCGGATCAGAGGATCTAACTGCCAGAGGAGTTGGCTGGGTTCTTAACAGGCTCGCCATGGATTTTTACAGATACCCAGCATACGGAGAACGTCTTGAAATAATAACCTGGCACAGAGGGTCGAGGGGTTTCAGATCCTACAGGGATTTCGAGGTTTTTTCAGGAAACGAGAAAATAGCCGCTGCATCGAGTATCTGGCTTTTCGTAAGTCTGAAAGACAAAAAAATCATGAAGATTCCTTCTGACGTGGATTCAGGATATTCATCGATTGAAAGAAAAGCCCTCGAATCGGATATCGATTTTTTCAGGCCTGATTTTATGTCCGAACCTTATCTGTCTGCGGATATAACGGTCAGGAGCACTGATTTTGACCCGCTTGGCCATGTCAATAATACGGTCTATCTCGATTATGTTGAAACTCTTCTTGCCCATGGTGATATGGAAGATGAGGAAATCAGGAGTGTCAGGATAAATTATTCCTCTGAAATAGGAAAGGGCGTCGGGGTTATAAGAGCACAACTCTCAAGGGACGGTTGCGGATACAGATTCGGGATCATGGGGGAGAAAATTTTTGCAGGCGGTATGATCACTTTTCGGGGTAAAATTTGACATGGCTGATATAAAAAACGCAATCGTTGTGGAAGGCGGCGCAATGCGCGGTGTTTTTTCAACCGGGGTGCTTGACGGTTTTCTCTCGAAGGGTTTTGACCCCTTTGATCTTTACATCGGTGTTTCGTCAGGAGCCTGCAATCTTGCGTCATTTCTTGCAGAAATGCCTGGAAGAAACCTGAAGATTTACTCTGATTATGCCCTAAGGCCAGAATTCATGAGTCTTGCACGATTTCTGAAGGGCGGACATCTTATGGATCTTGACTGGCTATGGGATATTACTATTTCTGAGATGCGTATTGATCTTAAAAGGATATACGAAAAGAAACGGCCTTTTATTGTTGCTTTGACAGATGCTTCCACAGGTCGGGCAATATACAGGAACACTGACGCCGGATCGCTCGAGGATGTCTTGAAGGCTTCAAGTGCGCTTCCTGTTGTTTATAGAAAATTTCCTGTTATAGATGGAGCCGAAACCACTGACGGCGGGATCGCAGACTCAATACCAGTCCGGGAGGCCATCAATATGGGCGCGACCCGCATAATGGTGATACGGACACGTCACAAGAATTACAAAAAGCAGAAGAGCTTGGTGCAAAAGTTTGTGATGCCCTACATGCCTATTCCATCTGATCTCGGGGATGCCATGCTCGTCCGTGCAGATAAATATAACGAATCAGTTTCGCTTATACGCACCCCTCCTCAAGGAATAAAAATAATAGAAATAAACCCGCCTGACGAATTCAGAATATCAAGATTGAGCAGAAAAAAGTCCGACCTTTTAAAAGGCTATGAGCATGGTCTTGAAATGGCCTGCGGGGCAATTGATCTTTGGGGCGTGATGGAATGTTAGATAAGCTTATTGTCTAAATGAGTCCTTCTCTATCCCAAATTTTAAAAGCCTTGCATACAGACTGCTCCTTGCTATCCCAAGGGCCTTGGCTGCCTGTCTCATATTTCCGCCCGATTTCTTTAGTGTTTCAATTATGTGCTGCTTTTCCCTGTCTTTTAAGCCGTCTGTTTTCAAGGAAGGCTCGTTTGAAACATGCCAGGTCAGGATTGATTTGTTTTTCAAGGCTGCCGGTAGCTCATCCGCCGTTATGAATCCTGTTCTGCTTACATTGACGGCCCTTTCCATGATGTTTTCAAGCTCTCTTATATTGCCGGGAAAAGGATGGGCAGCGAGTATCTTCAGAACTTCATGATCTATCCCGCTGAATGCTCTGCCAAGGCTTAGCGCTGCCTTTTTTGCGAAAAATGGAGCAAGCACCGGAATGTCTTCCGCCCTTTCCCTTAAAGAAGGAACGCTTATGGTCAGAACATTCAGTCTGAAGAAAAGATCCTCCCTGAAAGTATTGTCTGAAATTGCGGTCACGAGATTCCTGTTTGTGGCGGCTATAATTCTGACATCCACCTTTTTAGGGTATTTGCCGCCAACTCTTACAACCTCTCCGGTCTGGAGAACCCTTAAAAGGCTGACCTGGGCTTCGAGGGGCATGTCTCCTATTTCATCCAGAAAGATTGTCCCTCCGTCTGCGAGCTCAAATTTACCCGGATTCCCATCTTTTTTAGATCCTGTGAACGCGCCGCCTTCGTAGCCGAAAAGTTCGCTCTGTATGAGATTTCTTGGAAGCGCTCCGCAGTTTACTGCTATGAATGGCCCGTTTTTTCTTTTGCCTCCTGTGTGAATCGACTGTGCAATCATTTCCTTGCCTGTGCCGTTTTCACCAAGAATAAGTGTGTTTGATGTGCTTCCGGCAGCGATTCTTGCAAGATCAAGGGCTTCTTTAAGAGCATCTGACGAGCCTATTATATTGTCAAACGTGAAAACAGCCCTTGCGCCGGTCAGCCTGTTTACAAATGTCCTGATAGAGCCGCTTTCCTTTAGAGTCACGACAAGGCCGCCGCTGTCTTTTATTACAGATACAGACATGAGGCACTGGATTCTGCCGCTTTCAAGCTCAAGAACAGCCTCCCTGTCATGTATGTCAATACCTGCTTTGGCGAGCTGCTTGAAATCAACCCCTGATTTAATGATATCGGTTATTATTTTACCTGAATCAGGTTTGACCCCAAGCAGAGTGGATGCATGATGATTGATATGGCATATGCAGAGATTGCTTCCCAGCACCATTATTCCGTCGTTCATCAGCTCTATCACTGCGTTGCGCTCATTCAGAATTTTCGTTTTTGCTGCAAGTACGTTTTTGATTTTTAACTGTTCTTCAATGGCCTGGGCCGCTGCAATCACCATTCCGAGCGTGTGCTGGTGAACTTTGTCCCAGTGGCAGGCAAGATTAAGGCAACCTAAGATTTTTTCAGATTCGTCATGTATTGTTGCTGCGGAACAGTTCCAGTCCTGAAAGCCCATATAATAATGCTCTTCGGCCCATATCTGGACAGGCCGATCTTCAAATATGCATGTTCCCATTCCGTTTGTTCCTATGGCAGATTCTGAATAGTCCCTGCCCGGAGCAAGAATATCAGGACTTATGAGGTATTCCTCGTCTCCCATGGAGTGAAGAATTATGCCGTTTTCGTCAGTAAGTACAATCAGGCTGCCTGAGCCTTTTATGAAGGCATATATTTTTTCCATGACCGGTCTGGCTGTTTCAATTAACAGGGATTTTGATGCAAGGATTGCAGGCAGAAGCTCTTGCTGGATCATGTTTTTTGGAGGCTTTACAGGGCTGACATTCATCTTTCTGCTTCTTTTCCATGACAGCAGAATGAAATCCCTTATAACCGAAGGATCGGCATTGCCTGTCTCGCAGAATCTTTTCCATTCCGGGGCTATTTTTTCTCTTATTTCAGGGTTGTACACTGCACTAGTTCCTTTTTGAAGTCCTTAAAGATAAAAAATTTATAACCCAGGCCAAGCCGAAACCCCATATCATGCTGTTTATGAAAAAGAGCAGCCAGACAAAAATACCACCAGTTGCGGTTCCTTCAAATATAAAGAGCATGGGCTGAAGCAGAACCTGTAAAATATAGGCTCCGGTCTTATTGCCTTCGAGTCCGATACCGAAAAATATGAATGTAAGCACGCAAATGCATATGTGAAAAAATGTGAGGACCCAGCCTGTTTTCATTCATGCTGCCCTTTATTTTTAATGGATTATGCCATAAAGAAAACTATTCAAGGCTTAGCATTATAATCTTTAATGCTTTTTTAAACATCTGAATAATTACGGCTGATCATTTATCCATGAATAATAAAATTGATTCACTCATAAAGATTGAAAATCTGGTTTTCACCAGAAACGGGAAAAATATTCTTGAAAATATATACTGGGAAATACAGAAAGACCAGAACTGGGCCGTTGTAGGTCCAAACGGATGCGGTAAAACCCTTTTAATGCAGGTGATTCAGGGCAGGCTGCCGTATTCCCGGGGGACTGTCACATATATGGACAAAGATCTCCGTTCCAGCATTTCAAGCGTATCTTTTGAAATGCATCAGCAGCTGATGGCAAACGAACACAGGCAGTCATATTCGAGGGACTTTGCAGGAAGCGTAGACGAGGGCGCAACTGTCCGTCAGATGCTTGGTGAAGCGGCGAATCATCCTGAGCCAGGCAATAACCTTGATGAACTCATCGAATCTTCTGGCATAGCGCCGATTCTCGATTCCCCCATTGTCCATCTTTCAAATGGAGAGATGCGCAAATTTCTGATTACACGCGCTCTTCTTAAATCCCACAGGATTCTTATTCTTGACGAGCCTTATGATGGACTTGATTCAGAAATAAGGCCGAAGATGACCGATTTTTTCAGGAAACTGTCAGATCTTGATACTTCCATCATCCTTGTTACTCATCATGTTGACGAGATTTCAGACAATATCAGCCATGTTCTTTATATGGAAAACGGCAAGGTGACTGCTTCAGGGGAAAGAGAGGCTGTTCTGAACACTCTGGAGTCCAAAAGGATTGAAGCAAAGCGTTCTGAACAATCAATGAATCAGAAAACCCTTATGAAATATGAAGTGTCAGATGAGCCTGTGATTGTAATGAAAAATGTAAATGTGGCTTATGGTTCAAAAAAGATTCTGGATAACCTCAACTGGACAGTCAGGAGAAATGAAAACTGGGCTATGGTCGGGCCAAACGGAGCTGGCAAATCGACTCTTCTGAAACTTATTTCAGGCGATCATCTCCAGGCATATTCCAATGACATCAAACTTTTTGGGAAGAAGAGAGGCCCTGGCGAGAGCATCTGGGACATAAAGGCAAGGCAGGGATTTCTTTCTCCTGAATTTCAGAATGCTTACAGAAACAATATCAGCGTTCATGAAGTTGTCATGTCCGGTTTTTTTGATTCAATCGGGCTTTACAAAAGAGTTACGGCCAATCAGAAAAATACGGCCATGGAATGGCTTTCAAACCTCGGCATTTCGGATCTTGGAAACAAAAGCTTCAACCTTCTCTCATACGGAGAAAAAAGAATGGTTCTTCTTGCCAGGGCCATTGTCAAATTTCCGCAGATGCTCATTCTCGACGAGCCTTGTCAGGGACTGGACAATGAAAACAGGATGAAATTGATTGCGACTGTTTCCGAAGTTTCAAGATCAACAGGAATTCAGGTTCTTTACGTATCCCACAGAAGGGACGAGTTCCCTGACTGCATGACCCATATGATCGAATTCAGGAAAAAGGACGGGCAGGGGCATTATGATTATTGGGTGGGTGAAATTGGTGATTTAGAATAGATTGAATTCGGAAGCCTATGAAAGTGATGAAGTGCCTAAGGGATTGCTGTGTTTTTTATGAATGGACTTGAAACGATTTGAGAACAGGGAAAAGGATGCTTTTGTGACATCAGATGAAATATATGATCAAGATAAGGTAGCGGTTTTCAGAATTGCCATTGGGTGGAAAAAATTTAATTCGATTGGTGTCGCTATAATCGTAATTGTTTTGGGATTTGCTTTGTTTGAAATATTAACAGGGAAATGGCCGTCAAATAATATGCCGTCAAGTAATATCTGGCTTGCAGTGATGGTATTACCTGTCGGTCTATTCTTGATTATCTATGGATTGTTTGCCGCTTTTAAAGAAGAGAAGCTTGAAATTTATCCTGACAGGATAAAATATTTTGGAGTTTTTAGAATAAAAGAGCTTATTTGGGATGACATTAATGGCTATAGAATCAGTGAAACGGGACTTGTCTTAGAACTCAGAGATCCCCCAAAAAAGAAAGTTTTTGCTGGTAATAGATTTGAGAGAAGGGCAGAACTGATTGAATTGCTGGATAAGAAAATAGTCAACCTGACTGCTCTGGAATATCAGAATGAGTTGGATCAGGCGATAAATTCCATGCGCTTCGGGAAAACCGAAGAAGAGAAAAAACAGATTATTGGAAGACTGAGTATTTTTTCATGGGCAGCCAATTTTTTTTGCATAGCCTTGATGTTTTTAGCCTTATTTCGCCCAAAACCTTATGATCTACTCATTTTTTCAATGGTTACTCTGCCTGTTGTTGCTTTGATCCTTTTGTTTATTTTCAGGGGCGCACTTGGGCTTGATGATAACAATAGAAAACCCATTCCGACAGTAGACTCGCTTTTCTTAATCTGATTACCACTCTGCTTCAGCCATAGAAAGCATGGTTGATGGCATGGGTGGAGTCCTAAGAGCAACATAAATCAGTCTGTGAATCATGGACGGCAGATCATATCGGCGATTGAATCTGTACTGAAATTCTGCCAGGTACCGCGGAACATGCTTGCGATTAATTGCATGATAAGTACCTTTGAGCGCATTTTTTAAGTTACCAAGTATTATATTGACCCATTTGAAGGATGGATGCTCTACAGCTGCTTTACCACCTCCAGTAACATGGGGTT